>PBQX02000074.1:0-44246 GCA_002725175.2 Paracoccaceae bacterium | reverse complement strand
TGCTTAAAAATTTGCTTAAAACAGCAAGTTGTGTTATCAGAAAAATACAAAAAAATCTGATATAATGCTGCTTAAAATGCTTAAAATTGCTTAAAATTGCTTAAAATTGCTTGTTTTTTGCTTAAAAACAGCACAGCATATATCAGAAAAGAACAATTATATCTGATATAATGCTGCTTAAAATTGCTTAAAATAATAAATTTGTAAATCAAAAAAAATGAACGTAATATATTAGTTAAGATCTATACATAAAGATAGTAATAAATAAGTATGTCTTCTGTGAAAACGAATAATTTTATTGATCCCGCTTCTTTTGATAGTTCAAAAGTTACATATTCTGAAGTCAAATCGTTTGGAACACATTCTAAAAATGCGTTTGTAATTTACAATAATGATTCTAATCTCGGATTGAAATTACCTAAAATGCGTATGCCATTTGGCGTTAGTACATATGAAGAAGAGGGGCAAAATCCTAAACATGTAGTTGATGTATCATTTGATACAGATAATACGGATCCTAAAGTAAAAAAATTCTATGAAGCTATTGAAGAGTTTGATAAAAAGCTATTAAGTGATGCAAAACATAATTCACTTGCCTGGTTAAAGAAAAAGAAGGTTACGGATTCTGTACTCGAAACACTATATTCACCATCTATTAAAAAGCATAAAAATAAGACAACTGGTGAATATACAAATGAATATCCTCCAAAATTCCGTGGAAAACTTATGTTTCGAGATGGTAAAATGAAGTGTTCTATCTTTGATCATAATCGTAAAAAAATTGATGGTGATGCACTAGGAATGTTGAGTCGGGGCGCGTTCATCACAGGAATTGTTAAATGTACCGGGATTTGGTTTTCAAATGGAAAATTTGGAGCAACATGGGCTTTTGAACAAATTAAACTTGACAAACCAAAACAAACTAATGTTGGATATAGTCTTTCAGATTTGTTAGAAGATTCTGATTAGCTGCTGCGAAGAGCGCCGCAGTCGTGGCGACGTGTCCGCATAGCGACGCACGAACAAGCTGTTTTTGTATTTTTTTTGAAGAAATGTAATCAGTAATTACAAAAGTAGTTGATGTATACGAATGATATACAATATTTGATATAGTAATACCATCACACAATATTTGCGCCGCACCGGCATCGGTGTAGTGTCGACATAACATATTTGTAAAACAAAGTGGTAAAATCATTTTTGCTGATATATGATAAATATGAAATGATTTTAACATGACTTAATAAGAATTACATAATTAGTCTTTAATATGCCCAAAACTATATCGCCACATGTGTCTATATATACATTCCCAATAGCCGCGATTAGTTCTATAACAAATAGAGTGACTGGTTTATTTTTAACAACTGGGTTATTGGTAGTGCCGCCTTATTTTTTTTATAAAGAATACGGGCCCTCGTCGCGGTCCGCGGCGCCACCTCCAATACCACCATATGTTAAGCACGCACTACTATTTATAGGTTCATTTTCAATAACATATCATAGCTTGGGTGGCATTCGTCATATAGCATATGACAAATATCCTTCTTTAATAAATAATACATTTTCTAAAAATAGTTCAGTTTATATGTTTTTCCTTGCATCGTTATCCGCTGTTAGTTTTGTAAAAGGTATGTACGATTCAAGAGATAATTGATGATTCATATGTTAATGAGTATTTTTAAACATTATTTTTATAAAATAACGAATACGCGCGCGTCGCTAGCTGTGCGACGCCGGGCCTTATACATATTGGGTATTTTGAATAATGTTAAAGACACAATCGGATATTTTGGAGCTGCATCGGGAGAATATTTTATGACAAAATCATATTGGCATAATGAACCTGTACAAAAAAAACTTATTCTAGATGATGTATTAAATGCACAATCAAAGTGGACAAAAGCATTTCTTAAATTAAACAAAAGTGATAATGTTATAAAAGAATGTGAAAAATTTGTTGATGAATTCTACAACAAATCTCCATGTGTAATTTTTAGACCAACTAAAGCATCAAAAATACCATTTCGCACAAATCGAAAAAACATTATGTCATATTTTATAACTGGAAGTATAAAGGAAGATAAAGGTTTTGCCATTAACAAATGGAAGTCTATAGAATGGAATAATGTACGAGTGATTATCAAACATGACATTGCAATTTGTATGGGAAAATATTATTTTAATTCGTGTGATGACGATGTTATCGAGGCGGAATATTCTTTTGTTTACCAGAAAACTAAAAATAATAAATTGAAAATAATTCTTCATCATTCATCTTTACCATATAATAAAAGCACATCATATACATCTATTATTTCTAATATTATGAAAAGTGCGTTAAAATAAGAAAATGGCATAAGAAAAAATGGATTATTCGTATTAATGTCAACGCAAGTTTTGAATTCTGTAGATGAATTTGAAAGTTACTCAGTATATATAGTTACAATACAATCAATAATTATAAAGTTTTTAACCGAAGCTATTAAAGACATTTTACCAGATACGAATATAGAAGTAAGTAAAGAGGGGGTTCGTATATTATCGATGGATCCAACACACACAACACTTGTACATATGAATTTAGGATGTGCAAACTTTGAAAAATTTCATGTTACACATAATCAAATTATTGGTGTTAACATGATAAATTTGTTTAAACTCATTAAAACAATAACAAATAATGATACATTAGCTTTATTTGTCCATAAGAATGATATGAATCACTTAGGTGTAAAAATAGAGAACTCTTCAAGAAAAGCTTCTACAACATTTAAGTTGAATTTAATGGACTTGAATAATGGGAATATTAGAATACCTCCAGCGCAATTTTCATCAGTAATAACTATGAAATCGACAGATTTTCAAAAAATATGTCGTGATATGGTCAATATATCTGACGAAATAGAAATCAAAGCTGTAGATAATAGCTTAATATTGACATGTAAAGGTGAATTTGCAGAACAGGAGACAGTTATTGGGGAATGTTCATCAAATGGTATTTCTTTCTGTCAAAATTGCAAAGACTCCGAAATAATTCAAGGAATCTTTTCTTTGAAATACTTAACCCTGTTTGCAAAATGTACAAATTTATGTCCATCAATACAAATATATTTGAAAAATGATTATCCATTAATTGTTTGTTATAATGTTGGTAGCTTAGGTGAAATTAAAATGTGTTTGGCTCCAAAACATGCTACTTCTAGCTAAAATTATAATTTTAAAAAAAATATATTGCATAGAATTATAACATGGCTATTGCAGGTGCTCTATCCAGTATGATTGGTTCCGGTGTTGAAGGTTTCGAGGCGTCCAAACAGAGAGAAAATCCCGGGTACACAGTACCCAAATCGTGGATTAACTTTGTTGTTTTTCTTATTCTTTTAATGGCGGTTGCCTTTTTCGGTCAGCTATTATGGAACGAACTTCTTTCAAAATACATAACTGTATTAAAACCCTTGCCAACTATCTGGCACGCGGTAGCAATGTACATTGCTATTGACATCTTCTTTGGCAATGCTTAATTGTATATACCATGGATGTCGTCAAAGAAAAACCCTCTAAATTTCATGATTTGGTCGTCAGTTATTCTCTTTTTAGATAGCTGTTCGAAATCACCATTTGTTAACATGTGGTGAATGAAATATAGACAATATACGCCACATTCTGTCGTTCCGTATTGATGTCTCTTTCTATTGATATTAATCTTAACTGGCATGCCGTCAGACATACCTTCGTCATGAAATCTTTGTATTAATTCATACACTTCTTCTGGTGGTTCATCTCCTATACTGTCAAAAAATGTAATTTCGCGTTTTTTGAAGTCAATAAATAATGCAATCCAATGTTGACCTGGTTTATTATGCGGATCTGTATTAAAAATAGCTCCAAATTGATCGTATTTCTTCTCTAGTTCTGAATAACTGTAATTACACAATTGACTATATGCGCACTGGCCAGAATTGTCACGAGTATCAAAATCAATGGGCGCCGGATACAAAAATAAGAATTTCTTGAATTTTTTTTCATATGCTTTCATAGCTTCAAACAAATCCTCGTCACTTAACCATTGATTTGGTTGCTTCATCCATTCTTTAGGAACTAAAGGCGCAAACGATTTGCGTAGGCGACGCGTTTTGCCACCTTTGATCCACTTATCCTCATGTTCAGTTTTGTTTCTAATTCGTAATTCTTTCCATAATTCTGTTTTGGTCATACGTCTAAAGCTAGATATTTTATTTGTCTTATTCGTATTATTCCATTCAATTGCCAGATCTATTAATTGTTTTTTTGTATAACATGTTGGACGCGGAGATCTTAAATCATTACATCTGCGTCTTCTTGTTAATTGCATAATATATACAAATAAATAATGTATAATCACGAATACTTAAAGTTATACAGAATTAAGTGTAATAAAATACATGAAAAGGATGATGCGATTAAATGGATAGAGTCGCACTCGACACCGCCCAGCGAATCTATATTTGACATATTAAGTCATCAAAACAAAATGGATATAAATAACAAAATTATTTTATCATTTCCGGATGAAATAAGTAAAATAGATGACAAGATGGAAAAAATATTATGTGCATCAATAATTCAACGCTCCTGGCGTTCAGGTGCAGAGCTGCGTGCTCGAACAAATAAACTACTCATTACAGTAGGCGTTGCATCTATAGTGGCTGTAGTCTTTATCGCATCTTTCACCACAAGGTTTCAATCATGAAAATTAACGACAATAATATATACTTTTCATATTCGCATCTCTTATTATCGGGTAAAGGATTCAATTTATGTGTCCATATACGTTCTACGGCAAAATAACACAAAAAGGTGATTAGTATTCCTCGAACGAGTCCCATATATAGTCATGATATAATTATTATTCTATCTTCATTTACTCATCTAGTTTATTTTTAAAAGTAAATTTGTTTATATGAATATAACGACCAGCATCTTCTGGTAATAGCGCGCCTTTACCAGGATATAAATAAGGAACATGTTCCAGCATACCTGTATGCAATAATTCTCCATTTAAATATACATCAATCATTCTTAGATTTTGTCTAATTTCTATCTTATTATTTCGTTGAAAAGAAACACTTGGTGTTCTAATACGCATTACTTTTGCCTGTGTCTCCGTGACGACCTTATTTCCGGATGAATCACCCGGTGGTGGTGGAGGACATAGACAGCTGTCTTTCTCTTCACTCTCATCTTCGGCCTCTGCTGCATCAACAGGATGCGTAAAATTCTCTATTAAAGGAGCATTTATAAAATATTCTGTTACATCTTTCAATTTATTCTGTCTTGTATCATAAACATATCTATTTTTAGGTGAGTCGTCCAAATAGTCTATAATTAATTGTCCAGTACTCATTTTCAACTTTATCAGTGGAGATATTCTATCATGTATAATGTGAACATGCTTTGCACTAGCACTGTAAAACACATCAAAATCAATATAATAAGTATTTTTCATATTAGGTGTTGGTTCTGCCAAGATAGTTTGGGTTGTTTTTTGCACTTGTGTATATACATCAGGTTTTTGTCTATTTCTTCTCTTAATTATGTATACAATTGCTAAAATTATTAACACTAATAATACTAAATAAAATACTGCTGTGGATGTTTTTATTTCCATTATAAGGATTAAACATTTTTATTGAAATAATGAATCATATAATTGTTATCTTAAGAGGTCACGAAAGAAACACTTTCAAAAATAATAGACTAAAAAACTTTGTTCACCTACTTAACAACAATTTTCAAAACATACAATTTATTGTACACACGTGGAATTTAAATGAAGCTTCAAAAAGTTGGAGACAAAATAACAATAAACCATCTATTATTCAGAAGACAGATGTTGAAACTTATTTTGATATAAATAATATTAATATTGTAATTGAAGATGAAATTTCCATCAATATTAAAGGAAGACAACATTCTAAAATAGGTTCAATGCCTATTATATGTTGGAAAAGAATGTGGTATGGTCAAAAATCAGCAATAGATGTCGCAGATGTTGGCGATGGCAGTGGAGTTCATGTTTTAAACATGAGAATAGATTTTTTTGAATGTGATACTACAAAAAAATATAAATTTAATGAACAATCAATAATTGACAAGCTCAATGCGTCGCTCGCTACGCCGGAATTTATAACATTTATGCATGATGTTGCTGAATATGATGGTATAGACAATTTATATATATCTAATTATACCAATATAAAAAGATTGATTTATCACTTCAATGATAAGCTAGATTACATTACAGATAAATATACGTTTCTATTTTTTCATGAAAATATGGTTTTTTATGAAGCACGATTGTTAGAGGGTGTTAATTTATTACCATCCTCACCTATCAAATATTATTGTGATATTGCTTATAATCAACTATCTTTATGAATACGCGCCTTAATTCATTATTAATTACAATGACTCTGTTAATATATAATACATTATGAAAGTTTTTAAAATTTTATTAAACAATTTGTTAAATGGTGTATGTGAACCGTTATATGACTATAATCAATACTTATTAAAAAGATTTTTTGAATATGCACTCACAGATGAAGAATACACACAAAAATTAAAAAATGGTTCAACTGGATTAAATAAAATCGGATATTGTCCAAAACATGAACAAGTTGTTATGACAGCATGTATTCAATCATTATCATTTAACAACGATTCGACCAATTATAAATTATATTATTCTGATTATTTGAAATTCAAAACCACATTTATGGGGTGGCGAGGACGTTCGGAGTGGTTTGATTTCCATAGAACGGTGTTGTCACATTTTATTTGGAACGAAAACCTTGAAACTTTTATGTGGACTTGGAGTGAAATGAATAAATATCTTAAAAATTTTAAAAATAGATATCCTAAAATATCTGATTGGAGAAGACGTTGGTATATTCAAGAATTTGGGAAAATAAAAATATATCTTGCTCAAGTCTGTGCAGCCTCTGAAAAAATAAATATTTTAGAATATCTGATTAATCAGAACATTATTCATAATAATGTACAACTATACAAAGTTTTAATTAAATTGGGTTTGGTAACAAAAAAAAATAGAATTTGTCAAGCAGAGTTTGTTAAATCTCCTGAATGGGAATGGTTACGTTCTGCATCTCCAAAACCAACACAGACACTAAACACATATAAATGTCTTGATATATGTATAGAAACAGATTCATTTAAATCGCGCTTAATAGATATTTTCAAACATCATGATTCTATATTTTTTTGGAATTTTTTCTTATATTTAAATGAAGAACAATTCTTATTTATTAATAACAGAAATTTTGTACAAATTATTAATAACTTGAAAGAATCAGAAATTCCAGAAAACATTAAACAAAATGTTGTTCAAAGAGTTTTTGAATTCAATGCAATTATAAAATTTAATCTTATAAAAAAGATTAAATTTTGTTTAAAAGATTTTAAAATAGATATCAAAAACGCTATAAATATGGTTACAAATATTATTAATGATGACCGGAATGTTGATTTGACAAAGTTTGAAGATTTTTGTCCAGTCCAAGGGCATGCGCCACCGAAAGGCCTCGATTCGCAACAAACATATTGGTTATACAAACTCTTCAAAGACGGTGCCATGTCAACTATAACTCAGTCACTAAAATCGAAACAAATTGCAAGAATCAGAGCGGGTATAAACGATGAATGTCCAATTTGTTATAATACTATTAATCATAAATCTTTGTGCATCCTTCCATGTGGACATGCTTTCCACAAAAATTGTATTATCACTGATATACATTCAAGAACTGATAAAACTGATTCATATAATTGTCCAATATGTCGTTCTAAAATAATACCAGAATCTATTCATGATTCACTAATTTAATACTATTCCATTATTTACTTTTACTAAATCCGCAATAATCCGGGAAAAACCGCCACCACTTTGTACAAAATACTTACTTTTGCTCATATAAGATAAATCAAAATCGGGTACTCTTCCACTTATTATTTTTGTAATATATTTTTTACTAAATATATTGCGGATATTAGTAATATATTCTATGCTTTTTGGATACCTTTTACTATTATGGTAATATGAAATTATTTCAACATTACGTATATCATAATTTCTTATAATTGATATGATTCTATTATAATAATTTCGCGTTTTAACATAAAATAAACCATTTTTATATTTTCTATTTTTTCGAAGATGTTCTTCTACAGAATAAGGACTCTTTTCTAAAACATCGCCACAACGTAAATGAATAACTAAAGTAAAACGTCCCGGACCTTTTACTTTTCTGCTATTTATTATATCAATGAGAGTATTATAATCTTTTTCATGTTGTGTTCTTTTCATATATTCAACAGCAATTGAATTTGGATAACATTCTCTATGATATTTACCTAATAAATTACGATGTTTATTAGACTTTATAATATCACCACATCTATAATGTTTTTTTTCACAGTTTGTCCAGTTCAGAGTGTCGACACCGTCACCAAAATTTTCTTTCCGTTGTTGTGGCGCGAATGCCGCGCGTCGCCGGCATACGACCGCCGCCGCTAGCGCGACGAAAAAAATCGTAAGAACAATTACACTGATATTCATTAAAGATTAATTATATTTTTTTTGCTCATATGCTGACCTAGCGCCCTAGGATTTCATCAACCAAGCCATACTCTAAACACATGGACGAATTTAACCATTTATTATCGAATAATAGTATATTTGATAATGATTCGTTATTTAATTTAGAATGTGATAAATATATTTGTTTTGCAAAATCCATATAAATATTCATATTATCCATTTCTTGTTTCATAAATCCATATGTTCCTTCGCTAGTTCCAGATAATTGATGTATTAACATTAGGGAACGTTGTCCCATATATCGCTTATCACAACACACACTAATTAATGTAGCGGCAGAAGCGGCATAACCTTCAACATAAGAATATACGGGTGATTTTAAACGTTCAATTGTATCAATAACATTAAATGTTGGTAATAACTCGCCACCAAAAGATTGAATATGCAAATGTATTGGCTCATCTGTTTGATCAATATCACACAACGTCCTGGTTAACATTGCACATGTTTCAACAGTCACATCACCATAAAAATAAATACTACGAAGATTGTTTGATTCACTTGTATCGAGTTTCTTAACAGCCCTGCCACCGCCGGAGGCCGCCGTACTATTTATTGGTATAATATGCACGCCTGGAGTGGCAGCAACAGGAACTGTATTTATAATTATTCTACGCGACACATCAATACCAAACACATTTAATACAATAAAAAGCAACCTATACATGTATAGTTTAAAAATTCTTTAAATAGTATCACTAGAACGCACTGCTATATTTGTTGGAGGACCTGCTTGAATTGTTTCAGGCCCAGACACATCGCCACGTAAAGGAGAAAATGACAAGGCAAGATTTGAAGAAGCGAATTCATCATTATGTGGAAAAGGCGTAATTGGGGTGGCACGGGCATGCGCAGAACCAGGACCTTCGCTTTCCGGCCAATATTTAGACCAATTGTTCGATTCTTCTTTCGAACAAGCCTGACTAGTAAGTTCGCGGCGTTCCTCACTAAATTTCTTAACAATATTTTTAATATTTTTTATTTTTTCTAAAACGTCTAGCTGGCGACCTTCGGCTTGACTGGAAACAACATCTAATTTAATATTTTCAATATCATCTAACAATTCTTTAAATATACTTTCATCAAATGGTATCGTTTTTGAAATGCATACAAGCAGACTTGTGCATACGTTCATCCAAGCTGTGGATTCATCAATATATGTTTTGTGTAATGTATCATAAGATTCACCTATTTGTTCACATTTCTTAATAAACTCTAGTATTTTTGCAACATTCATTTGTTCTTTCTTTTTAGAAAGAATGTCTCTTGCACTTTTTATTTTGGATTCTGAATCCATTATATTTAATAACATATTATTTACATTTAAAAGGCATGCACCAGAGGCGGCGATGCCTCTGCGGAAGCATGTTTATGATTTAATAAGTCAAGCTCATATTGATAGACATTACCAGTATCATCATCAACTTCTGTAAAATCAGTATAAGTTATTCTTTCATCTTTGTCATTTAGAATAACTATGCGATGATTTGATGTATCAATATCATATAAAAATTCAGTTTTCATAGAGGCTTTTTTACTTCCGGGTACATCTCCCGATTTTTTGAAAACTCCATTATGAAGAACATGATGGTCATAAGTCGATATTATTCCAGAATTTACAACTAAATTGGCATCTTCTCCCGAAAACTTCATAGCTCCTTCAACAACACTATTTCCAAACAATTCATCTCCTATTTTAACATTTTGAATATACTTAAAATTGCCATTTCTCATTAATATTCGTGTATTAAATGCAAAACAAGATGCTTTCTTGCGCTTTTTATTTCCCTTCTTTTTCTTTTTGAAACTCTTTTTCCCCTTCTTTTTCTTTTTACGACTCTTTTTCTTCTTTCTTTTCTTCCTTCCACCTAATTTATTAAAAATATTTTTTGCTTTATTGGCCATGCCAACAGCGTCTTTAATTCTATTAGGTATTGGTTGTTGAATCGTTTTCGTTGCTGGTGCTCGGTCAATACCTTCTGCAAAAAAGTGGTTATAAAAATCGCAGGCTTTTACCTCAATAACAGAAACTACATTTTTTTGTTCGTTTATTCTTTCTACTTTCCAATTGTACTTCATGTTTACTCTAGGATCAATTTGTGAAAAAGCTACTGTACAAGCATCCCATGCACTTCGTTCCTTGCGTCGGTTTCTCAAATATGTTTTCTGGAATTTTTCTCTAGTTTCTTTATCCATTATATAGTCTTTTAGGTCAGTTGGTCTATAGCATGTATCAATCGCATAACCATTCCCCAGTGTTCTAATTCTATTTCTACAAATTTTTCCTTTGTGTTTAAATTTGTAATAACCTAAAGCTTCAGAATCCGTATTTTTGAATTTTATAGGTGATCCAAATAGTTCAATAAAACATAATATTACAAAACTAACTGTTATAAAAGTACAAGTCATTCTATAATATTTATGATTTTGTGTATAAAGACCATCCGTTACTCTACTAATAAACAACGCCCATGCTTCAGATCTACCAGAACAAATAGGTCCTTTTCTTTTTAAATTATTATACAATCTAGTCATATTATAGAATTCGTCTTTCTCTTCATCATCTTTATATACAAAATTATTCATAGCTTCTTCAAGATCTTCATCATCAAGAACCGTTTCGTATTTTCTTATCCATGAACACAATCGGGTTCTATCAATTTCATCTTGTTCTTCAGGCGTTCGCTTCGCCGGCGGCGGCGGTGGTGGTGGCGTATCAGGTGTATCTACCCATCTTGCGCTCGGTGGCGATGAGGCCGTCGCAGGCGCGACTGAGTCTGACTCATCCTCCGGCCCAGAACGATTATTCTCCTTTCTTTTCTCGTTTCTATCTAATTTTTCTGCTAATTTAGCAAGTTTTGGCGACAGCAGATTCTGCTCCGAGTCGCTGGGTGTTGCGGCATCAGGCTCTTGCGACTCATTCAGATGGGGATATTTATCAACTCCCGAAACCGCTGCCCAATCAAACATGTCTTCCGCTTTGCGTTTTTCAGGGGCGCCACCTACACGGACATTGGCCTGCGGCCCGGTATCATGTATGGGATTTTTAGTCTCGGGTGGTTTTGTCCATTCGGGTGGATCGGCCGCGGCGGTGGCCGGGGTGGCAGCACCACTCGCGTCCGTCGAAGCGGCGCTGGCAGTGGACACTCTCTTTTTAGCTGATTCTGGTGCATCTTCTAGCTCGCCGCCACTCACGTCATTAAAGGCGGCGGGGGTGGTTGACACTCTCTTTTTAGCTGATTCTGGCGCTGCGGTCTCCTGCTGCGCATTTAATCCAACATCATCTACTGCAATTACTTTTGATTCTCCAACGGCGACTGGTTTATTATCGCTGTTTCCGTCGTCGTCGTTGCCTGACATTTTTGAAAATTGTTTTTTAGCGTGTAAATACTTTTCATATATATACCCAACTATAAAAACACAAAAAAAGATACAAATTGTTGATAATTGTCCAAACCAAATATAAGAAAAATGAATAGGAAGCCACAACAAAAACCCAATCATTTTATATACATCTCTAACTGATTTCAGTGGTGCTCTTGGTATTAACTTAAATATACATAATGCGACGACTAATAATAGCATTGATACTATTGTTGAACCAAATACAGTTTCATATCCCTCTATTCCTTCATATTCAGGTGGATTGTCGTTAAAAACTTGTTTATCACAATCTTTGTGAGGGTCGAGGTCGCTAGCGACCGATTCTTTCTTGGTGCAAATCGCACTCGTCGTCGCGCCAGCGCGCGATGTTGTGGTGCTTGTTGTGGGATGGTAATATAAAAATTCCTTCTCTCCAAGTGCTCTTTCACTTTTAATAGGTGGACATAGATTTTTAACTTTATTAAAATTTTGAGGGTCAATATCAACAGGTTGTTGAAAAACAATTGTTTTGTTTTTTTTGTCATTATAAATGTAATAGGCCGTATCAGATGGTAATACTTGCTGCGCAGACCATTCTTTTGAAGTTCTAATTTTAACTGTTTTATCTACATTGAATTGACCAACCTGAACATTCAAAAATTGTGAGAAAAAATCCTGAGAATCACAAAAACCCCTTGATGTTCTTAAAAAAAAGGAGATTATTAAATTATTATCTCTTCCTTTGTGTATGAAAGTACATTCGCCTATTATTGTAGGATCGTTAGGATAACTAATATGTCTTCTTTTTCCAATAAAAATTTTATCTAACTTATAAGGGCTATTGTTAAAATACACATCCATACTCCCATTTCCGATATATTTGAAATATAGATGACCTTTCTTATTATATACATATTCGATATCACCTTTTGAATATGTACATCTGAGTCTACACAATAAATCACATCTTATAGAACGAGCCGGATCTATTATAATTGGTTCTAATGATGAAACATTTGTTGACATTACTCTATATCACAAAATTTACTCGGAGCAAAAAAGCGAATTTCTACGTATATATATTCTCTTAACATCAAGTTCTTCTCTTATAATTTGATATAAAAGCTGTTTAGTAGAAGCTTTTAATTTAGGTTGTTCAAGTATATAAAAGCTTTTTCCTTTTTTTGCTATTTTCATACGAAAGCCCATTTTGTATATATAATATAAATACGCATTTATCTTGTTTTTTTAATAATTTAAATGATAATATGGTGTCATTCAGCGAATTGATTCAACGAAGAAAGGATCTACATAAATATAATAATAAAGATGTAGAAAGAAAGATTACTACGGATGGTATAAGAGAGAGTAGAAGAGGAGAAAACTACTTGGTATATAGCGGAACAATTACACCTGTAGATTATGGTTCGACTGTGGAATTAAGTTTAGAAATGGATGATGTTCCCGGTAATTTATATATTAATCTTAAAACATTGCAGACATCAGAAGTAAAAGCTATTTTGTCATCTGTATTACTAAGTTTATATACGTTCTTTGAAGCATCTGATATACATATAAATAGTTTCAATTTCACTGAAGGTAATAACGAAACATTAAATGTTAGTTTTGTAACATCAATTAAAAATAAAAATGGTTTACTTGTAACATCAAATGATTTAGACTTAACAAGTCAAGGTCCTCTACCATCATTAATAAACGTAATTGAAAATTCTTTTGTAAATACAGCAAACTCATCTCTTGAAGAAGGTGACACAGAATGGATACCTGATGATTTTAATATATTAGATATTACAATGTCAGCTTTAACACCCGAACCGGAACCAGAACCACAACCAGAACCACAACCAGAACCTCAACCAGAACCAGAACCTCAACCAGAACCAGAACCTCAGCCTGAGCCGCAGCCTGAGCCGCAGCCAGAACCACAACCGGCTCCCGAACCACAACCGGCTCCTGAACCACAACCGGCTCCTGAACCACAACCGGCTCCTGAACCACAACCCGCTCCAGAACCACAACCGGCTCCAGAACCACAACCCGCTCCAGAACCAGTTCCACAATTTCCGCCAACTGGCTATGAAAATTATAAAGCAGCGGCGCGTATTACAAACGAAGGCAAATTACAAATGAGATTAAATGATACTGTATTTAACGAAAAGACTTTCAGTGGAGCACGCAATCCGGATGATCCCCTGTATCTATGGGGAATATTAGGTTCTTTTATTTTTAGCGCCGATAATATGGGTACTTTCATCGACGATAGTGGTGTAGACCGCAATTCAGCATATACTTGGGAATCTCAAGGCGGAAATAATCAATACACTTTAGCAGTAAATGCTATTGATGGTGTAACGCAAGATTCCGATATGTATCAATTTACAAAAAATACTTGGACAACAATATCAACTGGTATTGTTAATGGCCAAGTAAGAGAAGGAGATCCACCACCATTTACATATATTTCATTAATGCCCAATTATACATATGCTAGTCAAGGTAATCCATTCACAGCAATTGGTGGTTCGAGCAATAATGATTTCATTGTTGTTAAGGCGGATGGTGTAACAATACAAGAGTAATTCAAATAAAAAATTATATAAATTAATAACCTATGGTGCAGCCACCTTTTAACCATATGATGTTTTCAAAAAATATTACCATAACAGATTTCAATTATGGCACACCAGAAAATGGTTTTCAAGATGCTGATTTAACACCCTTTTTAAAATGGTATAGAAATATTCCTGGTGGAATCAGTCCATATAATAACGGTTTATATGAACCGAAACATCCTTATACACATCTAGTATTTGTAAATAATATTACTAGAACAGATTTCAATTATGGTACAATAAATAGTGGGTTTACAGACGGAGACCTAACTCATTTTCTTAAATGGTATAGAAATCAATCAGATGGTACAAGTCCTTATTACGAAGTACCACCCCCAGAGCCACAACCAGAACCAGAGCCTCAACCAGAACCAGAACCACAACCAGAACCAGAACCACAACCAGAACCTCAGCCAGAACAAGAGCCAGAGCCAGAACCACAACCAGAACCTGAACCATATGCTGATTTACGTGTTTTAATGGACCAAAGTACTGGTATGATAACATTAGTTGGAATGAATGAAGAATCTTTAACTGATTTAAAATTAAAAATTGTTCAATTAGTATTCGATGATTCATATGGCTGTGACGGAAATACTTATAATTGGGATACAACATCATTCAATGATAATAGCGATTGGTTACTAGAAAACTCTGGTAATTTTGGGAATAATGTAGTAGTTAATCAAGATGTTAATTATATCGCAAATTGTCTGACTAAAGCAACTGTTATTAATGTTAAAGATAATATTATTAATTTAATTCATATTGGTAATGCGACTGGGGGAGGCCGACCAAAATTAGACACGTTATCCAATCTTACTCAAGTAGTGTTATATAATCCTAATTATACTTCAAATCAAAATAAAAATATAACATTTAGAAAAGAGCCTTTTATAAATGAACGTAGCTTAACAATTATCAATTCTTAAAAAATATAATTTATTTTTTAATGGAATCACTTATTCAATTTAACACCAGTCCTATAATATTTTATACAACCAATATTTCAGGAAATCATCATAAATATCAACAAAAACAAATATTTTTATCAAACTATTCTACTAATTTTAAAGTATCTTTGTATTTGATGTTATTTGGAATAGATTCTAATTGGTCTAACTGGGAAATACTGGATGTTTATACTCCATCTGTTAAAAGCGATAGACTGTATTTTTTTTTTACGAACTATCAAGATTATACTGATTATACTGAGAACAAATGGGGGGATCAGGAGCTCAGAGATTATATGAAAAAAAAAATTTTTGAATATAAATATTCAACTGATTTCAAAATATCTTTATTTTCAATGTTGAGTTGTGTGTCTGCAAGTCATCAAATTACAGATATTTATAAACCAATTCCAATTCTTAATTATGATACGAAATATTCATTACTTTATGAACCACATCCTGAAGATTATAAACTAGTTGTTAATAATGAACGAGCGACTGCGGGAAAATTGAATATTCAAAAATTAGAAGCAAATATAAGCAACACATATTGGTCTGGAGATGTAAATCAAGATGGTGTAGTTGACTACGGGGATTTAAGTTATCTCATGGCATGGTTGTCTCTTGGTGGAAATATTAATAATATGATAGTTACATCAACTAGTGGATATGAATATAAAATTGAAAACATTAACTATGGTGATTTAGATAAGGATGGAAACATATCGTGGACTGATTTTCAGTATTTAATGAGTTTTTTATCATTAGGTGGTAGTATAACAAATACACAAGTTTTTTCTACGGGTGATAGAGAATTCAAAATAGAACTATATACAATAGAACCCGAGCCAGAGCCTGAGCCTGAACCAGAACCGGAACCAGAACCAGAACAATATCCCGATGGTGATGAAATAACGATTAGTCTATTCGCATCTGACGAATTTGGGGACGGGTGGAATGGTGCTGATTGGTATATTATTCCAACGGATGATGGACCGAATAATAGAGGATTTGTATATATAAATCAAGGCACCAGTAATAATTTAGAAAATAGTGAATTTACAAAAGCAGTTGATGAAAATGGTAATACTATAGAAGGCTCATTCAGTTGTACTATTACAAATGGTTTTAGTACTATATTCACATTTTTGCTTGAATATGGCGATTACTATATTAATGTTGGTGGTGGAGTATGGGATGATGCATTCTCTTCTGAAATTTCATGGCAAATTACAGGAGTAAATGTGTCATATAGTGGTTCAGGAACAACTAACGATTTATTAGTATCAATATTACCACCCCCCCCAGAACCCGAACCGGAGCCTGAGCCTGAGCCGGCTCCGGAACCAGAAGCTCTGTATCCAGAGCCAGAGCCACAGCCTGAACCAGAACCTGAACCAGAAATTCAAAGTACTAATATACTAATTTTATATAAAATTAACGACATAAATCTTTCTGATTTATCAATAAACCAACGCGAAAATATATTAAATGAAACAAAAGTGTATTTTTCAGATAATAACGATTTCCTATCAATAGAAGACATTAATATAATATTTGAATCTGATTCAAATATTATAAATTTTTATGTACAAATTAGTCTTTACAATTATATTGAAGATAATCAATTATATATAGCATTGATTGATAGTTTTTCAGTTAGTTCTGATACTAGAACAACGATTGAAAATCTATTCAAACAATACATAAATAATTCATATATAGATGAAGAAATTACTATCGTAATAAACGATAATTCACCACCTGAACCAGAACCAGAACCAGAACCGGAACCTGAGCCGGAACCTGAGCCTGAGCCAGCTCCGGAGCCAGAACCTGAACCGGAGCCGGCGCCTGAGCCGGAGCCGGAGCCAGAACCGGAGCCTGAGCCGGAACCTGAGCCTGAGCCAGAAGCGTTGTATCCAGAACCGGAGCCTCAGCCTGAGCCCGAGCCGGAGCCAGAAGCAATGTATCCCGAACCAGAACCGCAACCTCAGCCGGAGCCTGCTCCGGAGCCTCAGCCAGAACCAGAGCCGCAACCAGAACCACAACCAGAACCAGAGCCAGAACCGGCTCCAGAGCCTTCTCCAGAGCCAGAACCTGAACCTGAACCTGAGCCAGAAGAAATTATGGTTACGCAAGCGATAAACATACCAACTGGTTGGTCTTGGATATCTTTCTATGTTGAATTATCAAATAGATATTTATATGATCTTGAAGTCGATAATGAAACAAATTTAATTGATGTAAAAATAAAAGGACAGAGAGGGCGGATAGACTTTGAATCAACGTATATTGAAGGTTGGGGATGGTTTCCCGATAGATTATCAACTCCAGGAGAAAATGATGGAACTTGGGCAAATGGATTTGGTTTTCAAGTATATAATCCAAATCCAGTTGTTAACGTGTCTATGACAAATTATGTTCCCGATTCAATAAATATTACATTAAGACCTGGCTGGAATTGGATTGGATTCATTAATACTGAAGATAAATATATTGGAGATATAATTACTAATGGTAAAAAAGGTTATTCTATTAAGAGCAAAGAACAATCTCCTGTTGCAACAGAATATTATGATGTTGCAGGTTTTAATGGATGGATTCCCGATGATTTTGTAATTAAACCCGGAACAGGCTATGAATTTTATTTAGATCCAAATGAATTTAGTGAAAATGAAGTTATAACAATTACAAGATAAACAAATATACAACTTATAATATTTTCTATAGTAATATGGCCTACGAATTCCCTTTACAGACTACTATCACCAATCCAACAGCAATAGTATATGCTATTATTATCAAAGATGGAACACAAATAGAAAGTGGGCTTGTTGCAGCATTTTACAATGATGATATTCGTACTCCGGGTGGTGGTAATGGTTTTACTCAATTCCCAATACCAGGACAACAACATTACTACGCAACACTAAATATTGGTTTCCAAGTAAGTGAAGCAAGTGAGTTACAGTTTACTATGAAATATATGGATATTAATACTGGAGAAATTTTTGAATGTACTCCTAATATAAATATAGCAGCGTACGGAAGTTTAGGAAGCGCCCAATTTCCGGAAGAATTTAATATTGTTACACCCAGTCCAGAGCCAGAACCAGAACCAGAGCCAGAACCAGAGCCAGAGCCAGAACCAGAGCCAGAACCAGAGCCAGAGCCAGAACCAGAGCCAGAACCAGAACCAGAGCCAGAACCAGAACCACAACCAGAGCCAGAACCAGAACCAGAACCACAACCAGAGCCAGAGCCGGCGCCTGAGCCGGAGCCGGAGCCAGAGCCGCAACCAGAACCACAACCGGAACCAGAACCGGAACCAGAACCGGAACCAGAAATTCCTATTTATTTTCCTCCTGATGGACCATATCCTCCATTCTTTCAACCAGAGCCAGAGCCAGAGCCACAACCAGAGCCAGAACCACAACCAGAACCACAGCCAGAGCCAGAACCACAACCAGAACCAGAGCCAGAGCCAGAACCTCAACCAGAACCAGAGCCAGAGCCAGAACCACAACCAGAACCAGAGCCAGAGCCGGAGCCACAACCAGAACCTGAGCCTCAGCCTGAGCCGGCTCCAGAACCAGAACCACAACCAGAACCAGAGCCAGAGCCACAACCACAACCAGAACCAGAGCCAGAACCGGAACCACAACCAGAACCGGAGCCACAACCAGAACCACAACCTGAACCGGAGCCACAACCAGAACCACAACCTGAACCGGAGCCCCAGCCTGAGCCGGCTCCAGAACCAGAACCACAACCAGAGCCACAACCAGAGCCAGAGCCACAACCAGAGCCAGAGCCACAACCAGAACCTCAACCAGAACCCGAACCACAACCTGAGCCACAACCAGAACCCGAACCACAACCAGAGCCACAACCAGAACCAGAACCAGAACCAGAACCAGAGCCAGAACCAGAACCCGAACCAGAACCCCAACCAGAACCCGAACCAGAACCAGAGCCAGAGACATTATATCCAGAACCCCAACCGGAACCGGAACCTGAACCTCAACCAGAACCAGAGCCGGAGCCGGAGCCTCAGCCTGAGCCGGCTCCAGAACCACAACCTGAACCAGAACCTCAACCGGAACCCGAGCCACAACCAGAACCCCAGCCGGAACCCGAGCCACAACCAGAACCCCAACCGGAACCCGAGCCGCAGCCAGAGCCAGAACCACAACCAGAACCAGAACCTGAACCGAGCGCTTTATATCCAGAGCCTGAACCAGAACCAGAGCCACAACCTGAGCCGGAGCCTCAGCCAGAACCGCAACCTGAGCCAGAACCAGAACCAGAAACATTGGGTTCCGAAATACATACAAAATACTATTTGGAGTATAAAAAATGTCCATATACAGATATTTCAGCCGATTTATACGAAGTTTGTAAAACAGATGCTTCGGCAACTAATGCTGGTACAGATTTTTGTATAATAAATTTTGAACCAATACATGGAGTTAATGTTGGTGATAAAATTGGAATTTTTTTTAATAGAAAATTAAAGGGTCTTGGAATTGTTGAATATAATCATGTGGGAACAATAAGGGCAGTTGTAAGAGTTTATATAAATATAAGTGGTGATGACCTTTTACAAGAAATTAGAATTTTAAGATATAATTCGTCGACTGAAGATTTAGGAAGTGATTCTAGTGGTAATGCATTCGGTTGTCTAGCAGTTATTAAACCAACAATAAAAATAGCATTGTATACGGCGAATGAAAATCTTATAGATTGGATTTGTTTGAAAGAACAAACAGTGACCGCGGCTGCGGGCGCGTGTGATGAATTTAAACCATTAACCATATCGTTGAATCAGACACCACCTTTTACAATACCAACATTACCAAATATATTTAAGGCATTACCAGCACAACCAAATATTTCATGTAATATATCTTAAAGTTATGTTTAATAATATATTATTATTATGATTTTTTTAAAAAAATTATTAAGAGTATTTTATACTTTAAATCATTCAACAATTGTTATATTCCCTGGATTTGGTATGCACCCATCAAATTATGAACAAATGTTTCCGGAAAATGCGAACCTAATATATTTAGATATATGGAATGATTCAGAATTTCAAAATATTAAGCAAGGATTCAAAACAGGAGAAATAACTCCTCCGGGTACTCCAAAATATGATATTTGGTTTTCAAAAATAGTTGAACAATGCCGCGAGCGCATCGAGAGCGAGCGCACCAATAACGAAAAAATTATATATTTTGCTCATTCAATTGGTGCTGAAATTTGCAATGATTTGTACGAAAATGCTGACGCTGTTATTACATATGGATTTGGAAAACAATTTAAAAAAATTGATAATGTGCCAACATTTCACTTATTAGGAACATTAGACGCTTATATAAGTAGCAAATTAGATGAATGGCCTAAAGGGTTTATCCCAATTTTAAATGGAGATCATTTTTCATGTTCAAATGAAGCTGGTAAATTGCTTGCTGAAAAATGGCGCAGTGAACTTGGTATACCTAAAATAAATGAATATACGCAAAACAACTTCCCACAAGCAAAAATTTTAGTTAAAAATGAAATTAACAAGATTATCGATTCATTGAATTCGCGAAACTAGGGGGCGGACGACTGCGGCGTCACGTCCCGAATTTGTTAACCCACTCCGCCGCCTCTTCAGACGTTGATGGCTTTCCATAACCAGCGCGTTCAAGTTCTTTTAACACTCTAATACTATCCCAATCTAGATTATCATCATCTATATAATTATATCCAAGTCTAGCGTCGACTGCGCGGCGACCAAATGGGCGGCGAGCTTCTGCGCGAGCTTTGGCCGCGCTCCGAGCTTCTGCGCGAGCGTCATCCACTGACATGGTGGAGGTGATAGCGCGGACAGCTCCGTCAATTCTATTAATATCTTTTCTCATTTCTTCGATTTTATCAAATAATAATTTATGTTCTTTTTTATTATTATTGTTTCTTACATCATTTATTTTATCATTATCTGATATTATTTTAACATTTTGTACTAAAGAACGAATTACTTTACTATGTTCTCCAATGGCTTTCTTATTTTCTTCAAATCTATCAGTTAACCATGGCATCTGCGTATCCTTCACCCATTGTATGTGATTATTAAACGCATCTTCATTGCGATTTATTTCCTTTTTAAGGAATTCATTAATATGATTTACTGAAAATTCTACTTTTCTTATTTTTTTAAGACATTCTTCGGGGCAGAATTCGCCTTTCCAACTTACTTTTTTGGGCTTCGCGTCGGTTTCAGGTGCAGGTGCAATAAAATTACTAACTTTTTTTAGAATACCTTTTGTTTTAGGAAAGGCGTTTATGTCTCTTGGTGTTGTTTTTAATTCTTTTGATGAGCTATTAACCCATTTATCACCTTGTTTTATCCAATTACCCGTCGAATCGCTCACGAGCTCGTCGAGGCGGCTCCGCGACAGCGATGTCCGAATATCCAGAAGAGGGGGTACGTCATCAAGAGAATTTTCAATCGCTTTTGCTATATCCTGTTCTTCTTTTGAATCCTTAAGAGAATTTTCTACCGCTTTTTCCAGCGCAGCGCGCTCGGCCTCCTTGGCATCCACGGGACGCTCGTTTGCTTTTTCTAAATCCTGCTCTTCTTTTGATGGTGGAGATGCCTTTGACCATGAAGATTGGGGGATTTCCTTATTTCTTATTTTTTCGAGATTTGAATCAAATATTCCTTTTGTTTTTGCTATTTTATTATTCAAAAAATAGCTTTCTTTACATTCATTCACAAATTCACTATAGAAACTTCTTAATATTATATTGCGTGAACGCATGCCAACTGGGAAAGCAGACCCACTTGGCATTGCCTGGAGCTGCGCCGGCTCGCCATCTTTGTAAGGTGTTTTACAAATAAACGAAAGAAAACATAAATTTTCATAAGAAAATTCATAATCATTGCTTGCATCATAACCTAAATAGTCATGCATTATTTCATCAATACCAACTAAAATTTCAACACCTTCTTTACAAATATGATTTCCATCTTTCAATTCATCATAAAAAAATTTAAATATATACTTCTTTATATCATAAGGCATGTCAGGAGCAGGTTCAATACGTTTTTTTACAGTATTGATATCTTTTTCATTTGATTTAATTTTTATCTGGTAGTCATATTCTCCAGATATCGGATCAGTGTTAATCTTTATTATTTTTGCTTCTTGAAGTGGTTCTTCATCACCATTTTTCTGATTTTTGTATATAACGCGACTGCCCGGTGCAAGCGGCGCCTGCGGACGTCGACGACCTAGGGCGGCGGCGGCCTCGCGTCGTCTATCTTTCTTCCTTTGTAACTCTTTTGCGTGTTCTTTAGCCGCTTTAGCGTGTGCCTCTGCCTGAGCCTCTTCAAAAGTTTTAGGCTTAGATTTGGGTTTAACATTTGGATGTTCTTTTCTGAACGCGTCCATTATCCTTTCGTGTTCTCTAACATTTCTCATCATATCATCGCCATCTGAAATTTTCTCTTTTATATTCACTTCCTTAATAACACGTTGACTACCATCTTCATTATAACTAACTTGGTACGCTTGATTTCCAGGATTATAGGCAAGTGGTCTTATAATCGTTGCTATACTTCCATCAATGAGTCTAACAATATTATCTTCCACATATTTTGGTCTGTAATTTGACGAGTCAATAGCCGGTGCCGCGCCGACGGCGCCACCCAATCTTCGAGTATACAAGAGTTTAGATTTATGATTCCTTCTTGTTTTCATTATTTAATGACAACTTAATTATTTATAAAACTTCTTAATCTAAATGTGATTTAATAATATTTATTAAACCATCCTTCTTTTTTAAAAAATCTGTAAATTTTGTATGCCTTTTCCAATATGAATGGGTGCGTTTAAAGTTTATTAACCACTGTATGTGATTTTTGTTTATACTATAGGTCCATTTAAAACCTGCAATTTTTCTTGAGTGGTCATATGCATTGTATGCTTGCTCTGCATTTGATGGAATACATACCATTGGTAAACCTATTTTAAAATTTTCATAAATGGTTTCAACTCCACATGTACTGATTATTCCTAAAGACTTGGTTCTATATTCATCAAAATCTTCACCAATCTCTATAAATATCACATTTTTTGATATTGATTTATATATTTTTGAATTCTTTATAAAAATAACAAATTTAGTATTTTCAAATTCTTTAAAAATATTATATAGTTCGAGTGTTTGTGGAATATTGAAATAACATACTATAATATTTTCATCTCTTTTTGATATTTCTAAGTCATTATTG
Organism: Paracoccaceae bacterium; assembly: GCA_002725175.2. Classification (GTDB taxonomy): domain Bacteria; phylum Pseudomonadota; class Alphaproteobacteria; order Rhodobacterales; family Rhodobacteraceae; genus CACKLF01. Next base: position 20,342 of record PBQX02000074.1, on the reverse strand, counting down.
ATCATAGGTGGAATTGTTTGTGGGTCTGATTCGCAAGAGTCAATAGCTATGTTATGTACATTTAAATATGAGTTATGAACAACATACGATGAAAAAATTACACTATTTAATGTAAATTTCGTAAATTTATTGTCTGAAATTATTGAGTAATAGTCTTTGTCAAAATCCAATCTATTTTGAGTAGAAATGTTAAACACCGTTTTAGTAGCAATAGACACCAATTTGATTGGTAAATGAAGATTGATAATGAACTCAGGATTCATTCTGCAAATAAATTTAGACACTTTATTATAGTGCAAATAGGAAAATTCGATAACATACCTGATTGTATCGTTGATTATATGCTCAGTATCTTTGTTCGAAACAAATTCAGGCTCATTTAGAGATATTAAAGGGATATTATTGTTCTTTGCAAAATCATATACATCTTCACTAAAACGCCCTACAACTATACCCGCACAATTATAATAGCCAGTCAATAATCGAATAATATTTTTCATTTGAGTAATATGCCCGAGACCGTTAGACTCTACCAATATAACATAACTACCTTTTTGTTTTTGATTAACTATCTCATTATGAATTGCTATTAAATTCATCGGATTATAGACAACACTATCCAATAATGAATTTGCTAAATTATACATTTTGTTCTCTATAAAAAATTTACATGTGGATACAATTGATTCTTTTAAAAGCATTTTTAAATCTTTAGAAGTATAAAATAATTATTTTACTCGATAATGACGCCGGCAATGCCAATTACATATAAAAATGTTGTTGTTACACTTAAATTTGCAACTTGTTTTTATAATGAAGTTTCCGAAATTATAATAAACATTGTAAAAAAATGTAAAGCAAAGCATTCTGGTACAACATTCAGTAAACAGTGCATTACAATGCTATATATAGTTTCAACCAAATTTGCAAGATTATTTATTCGCTTTTTTAGAGAACCATTTATAGGAGAAATAATTGATGAAAGCTGGGCAAACTGGGTGATGTGTTGCTCTGATGACCAGTATTATTATATATACATATACGCACATTGTCCAAATTTATACCAAAATTTACCACATTACAAAAAATGGAAAAATATAACAGAATATTGACATCTCTTAGGCCTCGCGCTCCAGCGCCGCCGGGTCACCCACCATATCAATATATAATTTACATTTATTGAAATAGTTTGTATCGTATCTATCTTTGTTTCCTGAAAGTAATTCAAATATATCTGAAACAAATTCTTTTAAAGACAGATGATCAAATTTGTAATCAAATTTAACAATAATATTTTTCAAATCAAACAATACGTGATGCATCTTTTTTGAATGAATTAATAATTGTTTAGTAAGAGATGGGGGAAAACTGTCATATAACTCAAAATAATTATGAAATATGAAGTGCAACTCTTTTTCTGAATATTCACATTGTTTTTTTTCTTTTAATTGTGGAAAATCAATCAATAACTTAAATATTTCTTTTTCGCTTATTAAAAATCTTTCTTTTATATCTTCAATACAATAATTTATAACGACATCCAATCCCAAATAATCAGCAAGTGGAAGTATTTTAATAATATCAGCAGGTTCGACATGAGGCCACGAATTACAGTTTTGAAATTCAATAATAGAATATAGATGTTCTAGCTCTTCTAGTCCATATTTATATGGACTATGCACATGTTCTAGATTTTTTGAAGGAATTGGTACAATATCAAGCTCAGAAAAATTATCACCCATCCCCTTGGATGTTAATAAATCCTTTCTAAGTTCTATCTTTCTATCATTATTATCAAATTCAAATACTAGCATATTTTTCATAATTAATTATATTTATGAACTTTTATCTTTTGATGGAATTTTGTTTTCGAAAGATTCCCAAGAATTATAAAACCATTTCTTTGAATTACTAGGTCGTCTTAATTCAAGAAGTCGGAATAACATTTCACATTCAATAATTAAATCATCTGCCTTAAAACTAATATTCTTTACATTATGATTTAATTTTAAAAGCGAATGTAACTGACCTACCTGCAATGTTTTGGTATCTTCCACATATCTATCATAACTCATTAATGCATCATTATCACCTTTATACGTTACTAAATAATTTATATACTTGATTGCTCTTTTCTTCTCTGAAGGTAATATACGTCGACCGGAAGCCTTTCCTTCGGTTGTATCGGTCAAGTACAGTGTTCCTAATCCTTTTATTATATCGATATATGCGTAAATACGTCTTTTTCCAGGCAAAGCCGGCTTCTCTCCGGGTCTGGCCGAGGTTTGGATATAGTTTGGTTTAATGTCGTATGGTACTTTTATTGACTTTATATCCATGAAACCATCTTCTAGAACATATCTTGAAAGGGATTTTTTTAAACTAGGAATTGTTAAACTATTTGTCTTTAATAACATTTCTCTTTCATCAGATGAAATTCTATCAATAAGAACGTCTGCTATTAAATCATTTTTTTCCTCAATATTACTCCAAAAGCTATCGCTATCCATGTTTGGTTTACTTAATATCAATTTATATTGATCTTCAATTGCACTATTCGCAATGATGGGTCTTTCTAACCACGGAATAGTATCTAAATTAACATAAGGATTTGCTAAAACTAATGGAGTTACCTCAGGTATAGATTCTAATTCTTTATATTCATACCAATCCGGTTTAAAATAATATAAATCCCCGTTATATGAAACTCTACCTTTTGTTCCCATCTCATTTTCAAATATTTTAATTGGATTGTTAATTAATATATCAAGAGCAAAATAAATAGTTTCCTTATCAATTTGTTTATTGTATTTCTGAACAGAAATTATAATGTCTTCTAAAGAATATATATTATTTTGTTTGAATATTTTTTGTATAACACGCATTGATTCAAATAATTGCCATTTACTATGTATTTTTGGATCGTATGTATGTTCATCAGGTAAGGCCTTGGCGCTAGTACATGATTTACATATATTAGAATATTCATCATCAATAATCATATCTTGTGAAAATTTGTGTTTTTTACCCTTTGAATCAATAATTGTTGTATTTTCATAAGATTCATAATCGAAATTATTTAATTTCTTAAAGAATTTACAAGTGATACTGTTTTCTTGAATTATTCTTCTAACATTGTTAGTAGCCTTTCTCTTTCTCATAGCTATTCGATATAAATACATATCAACACTTTCTTTATCAATATTATCTGGATAAATAGTGGCATGATAAAAAATTGTACAATTTCTTTTTGGTTTATCTAATTCAATATGAGATGCATTTCTGATAGCTCTACCTACTGCTTGCTCTATTTGACTAAAATGGAAATGTGGTTCCATTATATGAACTTGTCGAATCCATTTTAAATCAATCCCTTCACCACCAGAACCCGAAGCAATAATAACACGTATATTATCTCCATATTCATTTCCAGTTCCTCTTGCGACATTAATCCATTCAAGCTGTTGTTTTTTTGAAGCCGATAATTCCTTATCTGATGTTATAACTAAATATCTACCCTTATCTCTAATATTTGTTTGATCCAAGTGTTTAATATCAGCCGCTTTTCCATCATATTTTGAAAATCCATTGGCTTCCAAAGCCAATATCATAGGAACAACACCAGATGATATGAATTGAGAAAATATAAAAGCAATTCCAGAATCCATTTCTAATATATGATTAACTATCGTTTGTACTTTTGGTGCAAATTCACTCAAATTATCAAGCAAATTTGGATTAAGCGGTTTGTATAATTTAGGAGAACCATCAGATTGTGTTATTTTGAAATATTGTTGCAATCCAGGAGAATCATTTGAATCCTCTTCCATCTTAGTATGCCATGAAACGTTATGCATTTGCATTTGTTGCATATGAAAACTATCTGTATTAGGAGAATTATTATATTTTTCTATTATTTTGTAATGTTTTTTAGACATTTTAGATATTGTTAATACTGGTACTTCGGCGTCGGGAAGCGGCCCGCCATTAAAATCATATTTGATATGCTCAGGCCATTTGCCAAGAGCGTCTGGATCTGATAAACTCAATGGAAAATTTTTTGGATCACCATTTCTTAAAAAGGTAACCTTTCCTTTAATTGCATTAATAAATTTTTCTTCACCAGTGGGTGTAAATGCATACCCATGATTTTCATTCAAAAAAATGTCATTAATATCTAACTCTTCAGTTCCTTTTGATTCATTCAATCTAATTAACACATTAATTATCCAAATAATTTCTGTAGGATTATCATACATTGGAGTTGCTGTTAAAAATAAGATTTTTACATCTTCTGCGTATTTAGTAATCAAATCTATAGCATCATGTACAGGTTTTTCACCTGATTTTTTCTTATCACTTGAATCAAATTTAGCTCTTAAATGTTGAGCTTCGTCAATAATTATTACTGAACTTGAAAATTCTTTTTTTATGTATTCTATAATATCATCGTTTGATTTACCATTGGCCAACAGATTGGACACAGCATCCATTAATCGAGCTCCAAATGTATAATGTGTCATAAATGTGTAAAATTGGTTTATTTTTGAATTTATATTTTTTTGTGTTATCTCCGCAGAAGCAAGCATATCATGATATGTATCACCTGTGCACTTAAAAGAACCACCGGGATTAGAAATGGTTCTATAAAATTCTTCTTTTATATTTTCACTTGATAAAATATAAATTTTTTTACGTTTTCTAGCAAGTTCTTCACGGAAATTTTCTGCAACCGATATGGCAGTACATGTCTTACCAGTTCCTGTTTCATGATATACCAACAAACCTTTGAATGGTGTTTTGGGATTAATATAATTTGCAATCCATTGTTGATGTGGTTTTAATGAATTTCTACGACTATTTGATGCATTTGAAATACTATATTTTGTAAATTCTTTTTTATTGCATGTGTCGTTTTCAAAATCAGAACTATCAACTGGTGAATAATATTTTACCATATCTTTTCTAATAAAAAAATATTGTAAATTTGCATGATAGGCGAATTAATCAAAATACTACTATTGATAGTTATATTCATTGCATTTATATACTATCCCGACGAGAATGATAGCACCATTTCGCCCGAAACAGCCACACCAAAATCTGAAAATTTAGGACAATATATAAAATTGAAATCATGGCTAGACAAAGAAGGAAATACACTATATGATAAATTAGATAACAAATCTACAAAAATATTAGACCTAAAATCACAACTAATAGGTGATAGTTAAGAACCTGTAGAACCATACCCTCCTTCGGATCTACTTGTACTATTAAGATTATCTGTAATTTTGAAAACAATTGGAGATAAGTCTGGAGAACACAATTGAAATAATCGAACACCCTTTTTGGCAATATAATCATCATTAGAAATATTATCAACACATGCAATTATTTCACCACGATATTCAAAATCAATAATTCCGGTTCCATTAGATAATCTTAATGGCGTTTTTGACCCTGTCGAACTACGTGGATACAAATAAAATCCCCGAGGTCTCATATCATCAAACTGAGGCTGACATTTTATACCTAAATGAATCTTAAATCCTAAACTATTCTTTGGTATCACTATATCTTTTGGTATAATTAAATCAAATCCTGAATCAGTACTACTTGATGTTTTTAATTCTGAATAATAATCATATACATCTTCTGAAGGTTTAATTAGTAATGACATTACTACCATCTCTTTAGTAATCTTTATGTATTAAGAGTTACTTAATCTTATTTTTAAACATTTGTTAAATATATAACAATGTTAAGTTCATTTCAAAAACTATGTATTGGTGGAAGCTGCATTGTAACGTTGATATTAGTATTATTTGTATTATACTACTTAAGAGTACCAAAAGAAAGTTTTGGTACTTCTCCCGTTCTACCCAAGTGGGCAAACGAATATATTGAAATGGCCGACAATTTAGAATTAGATTCTAAAGCTCAGGAAGAATTAAAAAAACGTAATCCATTTTAAACAGTGCTCTGCGAACACTCGCAGCGCATTATACCAAAGTTCCGAGAACTGTATTAATTGGATTTGCAGCAGCACGATCAATGCACTGATTAGCTATATGCATAAATAATATAAATGACGATAATCCTATACATTCAAAAACAAAAAATAAATAATTTGGAATTGGAACAACCCTCACGATCGTGGAAGTAACACTAATACCAATTAATGATAATGTCCCAATACTTTTTAAAGTTGCTAATGACAAAGGCCACGTATTCTTAAAAAAAGGAGAATATTCAAGATAAATCAAGTGAATATAAGCACAACATACAAATCCACCCACACTAACATAATGAATTGTTGGATAATATGTAACTGGAGAACATAAAAACATACCAAAAAATATTTCATAAAAAATACCGCTTATATAAAAACCCTTTTCCGCTCCACTTGGAACAGCAAATGCTCGATAAAATCGTTTCGACATCATTATATTAGAAACTGAATAGTAAGATACTGCCATCATACCAGTTGCCTGTGGAGTTGCTATATAATTACTTAAAGTATTACCCAAAAGGCTTTTATTTTTATTACAAAAACCAATATTTGCTAATAGAGGTGTGCACCATACATACAGAATAGGAAATAATGTATTAAACATATTATAGATAACCTTGGATTCCATAATCTAAAACTTATATAAAAATGAACATAGTTATTACTTATAACATAATAAACAAGTATGGCTTCTTTTAATTCGTGGAAAAACACGAACAATTGCTACTATAAATTACAAAAATCATATAAAAATAAGAATTGTTTGGCATTTGACTTTGATGATACATTAGTTAAAAAAAATACTTGCAACCCTTTACCAAATGTGATTGAAACATTAAAAACATTAATTGAAAACAAGTACAATATAATTGTATTTTCTAATCAAAAAGGTATAGAAAAGAAAAAAACCAGTCATGAAAAAGTTCAAGAAAAAATGGAAAATTTTTCTAAACTTTTAGATAATTCAATCACATTCTTTTACGCGACTTCAGATGATGAGTACCGAAAACCGTGCATTGGAATGTTTAAATTGTTCAAAAGTTTAACTAAATCAAAAATTGAATATTATTGTGGAGATGCTGCAGGTCGACCAAAAGATTTTAGTATTTCGGATTTGTATTTTGCAAACAATATTGGTGTTCAATTTAAACTACCCGAAGAAATCTTCAATAAAGATAATAGCCACAATACGCTAATAGCAACAACACAAAAAAAGAGCTTGACAAATAGTTTATACGCAAATGATGTTTGGGAAAATGGATTTCTTAAAAATAAAAGAAATATTGTATCACTATCAGAAAATATTGATTTAGATGATGTTTTGGAACAAAATCAGAAATATCTTATTCTACTTGTTGGACCACAAGGTTCGGGTAAAACAACAATACGCAATAATATTGTAAAAAAACATGATTTTGAAGTAATAAATAATGATACAAAATATTTACAACAGAAAACAGAAAGACAACAAATATTTGATGAAGTTGAAAAAGATTCATCTAAAAAAGGTATTATTGTTGATAATACAAATCCATTAAAAGCGGGTCGAAAATCGTGGATGAGTTTAGCACCAAACTGGAAAGTTATTATCATATTTATTGATGTACCAAGAGATGTTAGCTTTCATTCTAATAAATACAGAGTAAATCATAAATATTCTGTAAATATACCAAAAATAGCTATTAATATTTATTACAAAAAGCTTGAAAAACCAACTAAAGATGAATGTTATGTACTTAAAACAATAAATAAAATTGTTCACAATGGTGAACAATATAATCATAATTTAAGATTTGTATAAAAAACATTTTAAAAATATTAGTCTTTAATATGAGTGAATCAGAACGTTTAACTTGCTCCATTTGTCTCGAAACCATAAATGATTCTGATGAAAAAATACAATGTGTAAGAACAGAAACTGTTTATGGTTTCGAGACAAATGGAGGTGGTTGTGGCAATTTTTTTCATAAAAACTGTATTATTGAATATTGCAACTATTCTGAAAATAATGTATGTCCAATGTGTAGAAACAGTCGAATTTGTGATGAAATTAGATCACAAAGATTTGAGGAGTTACCAGATTTGAACACCGAATACATGTTAGACGAAATTGCTACTAATTTTATGAGACCTCCACCCACCTGGCCCACAACTTTTCGGCCGCGAAGTATTGTTAATATGCAAAATTTGCAAAGAATGCCTTTGAACATATTACTTCAAATTAGAGACCTATTTGAAGCTGAAATTGAAGCGCAAAGGCGTTTATTAGCAAGCACTATTCCAGTAACAGAAACACAAAGACAAGAGTTAGAACAAAGAGGGGAATTATCGATTGAATATATTAATAATAGATCGACAGAAATAAGACGCCAATTAATGATAGATATTACTCGAATAATAATGACTGAACTAATCCGTCGGAATTTTGACGCAGTTGATGCCGACGGAGCCCGCATCCCATTGGGCGAGGCAGTGTGGAACGAGATGATGGATTATAGCGACAGTGATAATACATCTGTTCCGAATCAAAGTGATAGCGAAAATGGGCGACGCCCATCATCTGGTGTTCCAAGTATAGATGATAGTTCATATAACGGTTCATATTTCAGCGAAAATGAACGAAGTTCCAATTCCAGTGTTCCGAGTCAAAGTGATAGCGAAAGTGATAGTAATGCTAGTAGCCAGCCAGTCCAGACAATAACAGACAACCAGGTCGACGCCATCGCAGCCCAGATCGTCGAAAGCGGTCTGCCAGTTGAAGACGTCATCGCAATGGTGAGAAGGAGAGAGCCACAGCTAGATGCGGTTGATGCAGCACAAGATGCATTTGCGCCTCTTAATGAAGAAGAATCAGAACATGAACCAGAATTGAACGTGGACGAAAATGTTGATGAAATTTCAAACCTATTTGAACAGATCAATCAAAATGACGCCGCGGCCATCGCAGATGTCGCAGACCAAACAAACGAGCAATCATCTGAGGCATTCGATTCAGAACGTGGAAGTGCAGAAGGTGGCGCTCCTAAAATAGAATCTCCACAAGAAGAACAACAATTTGTTGAGAATTTATCAAATTTAGATATTTTACAAACAACACAAAGTACAGACTCTAGTGGAAATATTATTACAAAACGAGAACCAACATTTTTAGGAAATGAAAATCTTGTTGAAGAAAATGAATCAAAAAATGCTAATATGAAAGAGTCATATCCACTCAATAAAAAGCATGATAAATGGACTGGTGATGACGATCCAAATCATGATAAAAAAATTAAGATTTTTCATAATTGGTTAAAAAATGTTTTCCGCAAATTTAAACCAAATTCCCCAGGTTTAAGTATATTTTTTAAAGGAAAAGGTTTAAGATTACAAACTAATGGGAATTTTTGGTCGGACTGGATTTCTGCAGCAAACGAAGAAGATCACATTGAAGAAATAATTGATAAAATAAATAATTTAAGTAATGCAAATAAAAAAAGATTATTTGTTGATTTAACTATTGGAACAGTACTAATTACTGGTTATACTCATCCAGATAACGATAATATTGATTTAGATTTAGAATTTATTTTTGAAAATATTGAAAATTGGATGCATTTTGTTAGAAGAGTAGAAAATTCTCCAAGAAGATTGAGCAGTGGTAGTACAACAAATAATCAACAAGTATTTGATATTTCTATTGGAAAAAGCGAAAGGGAATTTGCTGGCGAATGGATCAACGATGATAATGATGATATTATTTTTTCATTAGAAATAAGAAATTTAAACTATTCACAATTATTGTCCGAATATAATTCAAATGATAGTGAATCAATATTAACAGGAAGAATGAGTTTAATCGAAGCCATTCATACTTTTAAACTAAACATGAAACGTCTTCTTAAAATAAGAAATATTAGAAGTGATTATATTGATTTATCAAAATATATATCTTTAGGACTATTTGGTGGTGGTGATGACACCACGCCGGGAGAGGAAGAAGTAGATGCAGCAAATATTTTACTAAAAATAAAAGATTCAAAGTATACAAAAAAAAGAAGTCATAAGAAAAGACCAGATAGTCCCATATTATTTAAAAATGAAAGGGGAATGTATGAATGTCCAAATTGTGTGCGCGAATTTTACCGCCCTCAAGCACAGATTCAACATTGTAAGACTTGTATTAAAAAAAAAGTTGGCGGAAATAAGAAGACCCGAAAACGGCGTTTCCTGCTGAGAAATAGTCAATATAAAAAATATTAAGGTTTAATATGAGTGAATCATACATTTCTGTTTGCAGTATTTGTCACGAAAATATTAATTTATCTGACGAAAAAGTACAATGTGTAATTGATGCTTCAGGTGGTTGTGGTAACTATTTTCATAGAAATTGTATAAAAGAATGGTGTAATATGTCAAACTCAAAAACATGTCCGATTTGTAGAAGAATAAACATTTGTGATAGAATGAGGCTAAGTGACAAAGACGAAGTATTATTAGATATTATTAACAATTTTTCAGATTCACGAAACAATATTTTACATTCGCAGGTACTTTTTCCTGAAATAATAAGAGAATTTTTGATGCCAATGAATTTGCAAAGATTAAAAAGAATAAGAGACATTGGTTTAGAACAAATTATACTTAACAAAAGAAACGATTTACTACAAAAGATTAGACAAAATATGCAAAAGATATCAAATACTTGGGGGATTGAGGTCTGGCCAGCCTCACGCAGAGGTGGAGACTGGCCAATACTAGAAACAATGACATTACAAGGATTAAAAAAATTTCTAACAATATATTTGAACAAAAAAACAGAACTAGAAGACATCGAGGCAAATCATAAATTAAAAATTGAGGAGCTAGCATCAGAGGCGCGACAAGATTTTCTTCGGCGAACGTGGGATTCGCCTCAAAGGCGTCAGCAGGTGAGGGAAATGAGAGAAAGATGGAATATGGCAGACGAAGATGACGTTTTGGAGGAGAACGTCGTCGTCGATGGCCCGCTTCGCCGCAGGCTGTCCTGGACGCCGCGCTGGAGAATGAGTTCGAGCAATCCGTTTTCTGCTAGTTCCAGAATCCGCATTGGACAAAATATGGATCCAGAAGGAACAGCCGCTAGATTTAATACATCCATTGCAAGAAGAGCTGAAAATGCTGCCGAGCGCGAGCGGCTCGTGCAAGAGGTTCAAGAAACATTGAAAAATAATTTGATCCGAGAAATCTCATTAGAAATAATTCGTCAAACTATTATGCGTCACGAAATCAACTGGCGGCGCAGCGGCCGCGAAATGTACGCGGAAATGCAAACCGCAGAGATTAGAGTAGTAATACTCGCCGCCATTAATTTCCCTCTTTTTCCAGGTCTTTCGCTCGAGACCGCCGCGTCGGGGGGGACGCAAGAATTTATAGAATGGTATACTAACGAATACAATGAAGAACCACCGTCACACATAATTGAAGTCGCCCGAATATTAAATAGGGAAATGGATGTGAGGAACGCGTCACCTGAGGCACAAGTTCTATTATACAACGCTTTACAAGAGCGTGGGCATATTCGACGCGGCGGTGGCAAGGCCGAATGGAAAAAACGTTTAGCATAAAAACCATCCTAAGATGTCTTTTTCATCTAATTTTTGAATTTTAATATGTTTGGGCTTGCAGTACAAATAACAATATGATTTATCCCAAATTTTTTCTGTTATATTAACAGAAATCTTCGGAATTGAAACATAATCATCTCCTAAATATTTTGAAACACCTTTTATTGATTCAATTGAAGTATTACTACTCCAAAACCATTTAACATGAGAAACAGAATCTTCATCATTATCAGTTAGTGATTCAACGCAAATTATTGTGTTGTATTTTTCAACATAAATAAATTTATTTCCTTTAAGATATTGAAAATGTAAAAATCTTTTTATATACGATTCATTTGCATCTAATAATTCATGCTTTGGATAATTATCAAAATTAACATCATTCCAAGAAATCTCTTTGAATATAGTAGAATCATCATTATGATTAGTTTCACATTTTATCCAAAATAACTCATATAACTTATTATCTATAGAGAGGGCCTTGTCTGTTGAAAAAACACCAAAACCATTCAATCGGAGTATTGCATCAGAACACATACTTATTAGATTTTTAGCAATACCCTTGTTTCTATATTTTTTTTCAACAAATAAATCATCTCCTACATACAGATTATAATTATTATTAGTTTTCCAATTATAACAACATAATTTTCCTATTAACTTAGTATTATCATATACCGTTCCTTCTATTAATTCAAGTTTTTTATTAATATTGTATTTGAACTTATCTGATATATGTTGTTGATAAATATGATATTCTAAATAACCATATATATTTCTTTTTTTCAAGAAAAATATTAGTAAACATATGATTATAATCAAATATATCATATCTTTAATCTTTATAAATAATAATTGATCGGTTGGCGCGGCGTGGCAAGCTTGATTTTTTAAATATTCGTTTTTTTGAAAAATATACAATTTATATATAGATGGGTTTGAATATGAACGAAGATAGAAAAAAACTATTAGGTGATCTAGTTGAACTATTAAAAGAAGAAGATTTCAAAAAAACATTACTGAAAGAGCTTAACAAAGAGATAGATCTACCAGTATTAAATGAAAAAAAAGAAGGAAAATTGTTCAAGGTTATTTATGATGTGCTTTTGAAATTCATTTCAAAGAAGTTTTTGGATTAATTTTACTATAAAAAAAATATTTATAAAACTAAATGTTTTCTTTATCAAAAGAGAATATTGACACAAATAGGGGAAAAAATATGTTTATCAATGCTTATAATGAATTAAAACAATACCTATCCAATAAAGAATTACCAGAAATGCACTTTTGTTATTTTGACAGACAAAATTTAACAGATAATCATGTATCTAAGCAAAAAGTTGAATCTTCTAAAATTTTTCAATGTTTTAAAGATTGTCATTCGTGGAGAATCGATGATAAAAGGGAATTCGCAAGAATTATGAATAATGATATAACTGTACCGAAGAGCTATCTAAAATTTGACGAATATTTAAAAGAAAAACACAAATATCCGGATGATAAGGTGTGGTTTGTTAAATCTAGAGGATCCACCTCTGGTAAAGGTGTATATTGTAAGTATAATCACGAATTAGCGACGTCTCCTGGAGAAAGATACATAATTCAAGAAGAAATTCCAAATATAGATTTATGGGAAAATCGAAAATATGTCATTAGAAGTTACGTTCTAATATGGAATAAAAAGGCTTATTTTCATAAAAAAGCAATGGCTTTTATTCACGGAGAAGACTACATTTCAAATACATCGCATGAAATCCAAGTATCACACGCAGGTTATTGGTCTGAAAATGGAAGAGTGAAAGTGAAACCTCTGTGTAAAATCAATGAATTAAATAACAAGCCAAGAAATTTTCATAACAAATTACTGGAATTGCTATTTGATGTCTCAAAAACGATTTGTCATAAGTTTAAAGCTATGGTTGATGCATCAGAAGAGAATACTTATATCATACTAGGAACAGATTTTATTGTAACCAAGAAAAATAGAGATTATAATTTAAAAATTGTAGAAGTAAATAGATATCCAAATATCTCGCACACACAAGAGGTTAATCGTGAAGTAAACGAGAGAATGATCCGGGACACGATGGTTCTATTTTATCAAATCAATCATCCTCTAGGACATGATTATGTAGAAATACCATTTGCATAATAAGCATATAATTATGACTGAATAATAATTATATGTGGAAAATAATAATTATGCAAACATTATCTAGTAAATTCGCATCTCTATTAAAATATACAAGAAATAACAGAGTTATTGGAGAAAAAATCAAAAATAAATGGAAATGGACAAATCAAAATGAATTAAACAAATATGTTAACAATGCTGTTGAATTGCTTCAACATAATAATGTTAAATCCGGAGATAGAATCCTTTATAAAGGAAAAAACTCTAAAGAATTTTTGGCGTGGAACATCGCAACAAATGCTATTGGCGGTATCTGGGTACCTACATATTCCGAGCAATCAATGTACCAAATTGATCATATTATGAAGGATTGTAAACCTAAACTATTTATTAGTGACGAAGACTCGGATTATGCTACTATTTCAAATAAATTAATTAAATCAGACAACAATTATGAAATTACAACTAATCCGCATGATATATCAACACTTATCTATACGAGTGGAACAAGCAGTTTACCAAAAGGCGTTTCTCTAACAAATTCAAATATTTTGTCAAATATTGAAGCAATCGGAAGACGCTTTGGAGATCACTGTGGAGGAATGACATCTTTGAATATACTTCCTTGGGCACATGTTTTTGGATATTCTAGTGAATTATGGTATAACTTACTTAATGAAAATCCAATTGCTATTGCCGAAGATAAAACAAAATTTGTTCAAAATTTAAGAGAAGTTAAACCAGAATATATTTATGTCGTTCCAAAGGTATTGGATTTAATAAAAAATAAAGTTGAAAAATTACAGAATTATCCATTGTCTGAATTTACAATTCCAAAAGCATTAAATTATTTATTTGGTGGGAACATAAAATGTATTTTTGTTGGCGGTGCCAAATTAAACCCAGACACTGGAGATTTTTTCGAAAAACATGGATTTTTTCCATGCGAGGGATACGGTTTAACCGAAACGTCGCCTGTTATATCTGTTAATCATAACGTTTTTCCTAGAGATCCCAAATCAGTTGGTAAGATACTAGACAATATTTTAGTTGAAATAGTAGATAAAGAAATTCATGTATCGGGCCCGTCAGTAATGAGAAGTTACTGGGGAGATGTCGCGGCGACGCAAGAAGCATTTAAAATTATTAATGGACATAAATACTATAAAACGGGAGATTCTGGTTATGTTAAAGATGGATATCTATATTTTACTGGAAGAAACTCGGATAATTACAAATTGTCCAATGGTAAATTTATCGACGTATATGGAATCGAAAGTGTTATTAAGAGATTTGTTGAAGGGTATTTCATTATATGTGGAGAAAATTTGCAATCAAATATATTAATAACCGACTCAGAAATATCTAAAAACACTAAAAAAAAAATAAACCAACATCTTGAAAACTATCAAAAAATATCAAATATCATAAAAATCGAAACAAAAATTTTTGAAGACAATTTAACAAAAAAATTGTCACTTAACCGTAAAAATTTAGTAAATCAACTGAATCATCCTTTGTTAAAACAGTAAATACAAAAAAATGAATATTGAAATCAAATTTTATTAGAAACAATATCAAATATTAATCATGAGAAAAAACAATTACTTAGATTTACAGAAGAAGCACGCCTCTAGTCGCAGAAGTGAGACGTCCTGTCGGCGTAGGCAAGCCTTGCGTGTCAGTTTGGGTGAACGGGAGAAAAAAACGGAGTTCCCTGATAAATTGAACTCTAAAAAAATTCAATTTCTTAAGTCAAAAATAGAAACTGGAATTTATAATCAGACTATTTTACGACAATTGGCAAATGAACTGGATTACCAGGATGTTTTGACCAAATGGCATTGGAAAATGAACTCTTTAAATTTACCAAGAGAATTACAGATTAAAATTATGGAATTCGATGGTAATCATCGAAATAATTTTCAGGCGTCTTTAGAAAAACTTCCATCGCGTGCTGCTTTGCATATTTGCAATAATGTTATTGATAATTGGTGTAAGACATTTAGATATTCCATTACACAAGTTGCGTTTATTAATCAACAAATTCCAGATAAAAAGTTTGTCTTCGAATGCTTGAGTTCTTGTAGGTGCTGTTCAAGACATCAAATTAATAGACCAGTATATGGCGAGTATCCAGAACACAATACAGACAATCAAGATACTCATTTTTGTAAATGTCGCTGTCGTCAAAATATGCGAATTCTTACTCGCGCAAGATTCTTCGAAATCAATGGATATGAGCCGCCGTAGCAGAACTAGCGTCGCCACCCATATGAATGTCCTAATAATTAATTTTCATATTAATTATTACTTTTTTATAGAAAAGGTTCTAAAAGAACTCCAATTTGGACTAGAGAAGATTTTCATAAAATTTACTAAATGTCACTTCTTAATAAGTAAACTCCAGAAGCAATTGTAAAAATTGCAAAAATGTTTTTCAACAAATTGTCATCCATTTTTACAGAATACAAAGATGACAAATATGAAAACAATGTAAACAAAATTGCCAAATATATTCCATAATATACATTGACTTCCCCAGCCTTATAAAATTCTCTGATCGCAAAAATCCCAATTGGCGGCAGAAGCATTAAAAGAGATGTTCCAATTCGTAACTTGATCGAATCAAAAATACTAAATAAAGTCAATAACGGAACAATGAGAATCTCTGCGCCGGCGCCTACGAATCCAGCAAAAATACCGCTAATTATTCCAGTTATTGTTAATCCAATTAAGTCATTCATATATTACTATATACTTCTATAAAAAAATAATAATAGTATAATTAATGGAAGAAATTGAAAGAAATATGAACAAAATGAAAATTTCTAACAGAAATTTGTATTTTTATGATAGTTCACCAGGAAATCTTCCTTTTTATAAGAATAATGATAAGATGTCTGGGATTAACAAAATAAATACCAGGCGTGATCCGGAGGGATTCATGTCTCATGAAATACAACAAATTGGCCAGGCTAAAAATATGTTCATTTTGCCTTTTCTTATGAATATTATGAATCACATAAAATTAAATATACATTCAGGTGAAAATATTTCTGAATTAGAGAAAATTTACGAAAGAGCAGGTTCAGTAAATATTACAAATGATTTTGTAAATGTTGTTTGGGATTTTACAGAAGTTCGTGTTTTTTTCGATAAATTCTCTTACTTCGACCATGCGGCCGCTGGCGCCTTCGTGCGGCGGGCGCTGGCGAACGTGTCGGTGTCCCGCGTCCCGACTTTTCGCAATAACACATTCAATAATCGGAATATAAGACACAAAAAATACCATCCCTTGTACGATAATGATATCATTCCATTATTAAATAAAACAAGTCTCAATCGTGAGGGACGTTCATTTACTTTATTACATTATGCTTCTTTATTAGGATTACCAAAAACTGTAGAATTTTTATTAAATAATGGTGCAAATCCATTTTTACAAATTTTAACAAGTTCAACACCACCATTACCACCTAAGATAACGGCAAGAGATTTGACAAATGAAATAAAAAATATTTATTTAAGCAAATTAAATGATGATTATGTAGAAACATTCACTGATTATGCGTACAATAGCCGCGGGCCTCTTCGAGTAACAATAGAAAATTATGAAAAAACAATTTCTAATTTAGAAAAAGGTGAAGAAAATTATACAAAATGGAAAGATAGTATTGAAAATACTCTTAAAACTGATGAAAATAGAATAATTGATGGACGAAACGATGTTGCTAAAAAAATTACTTCTTTTTTAGGCGGAAGAAGTAAATATTCTAAAAAAACTCGAAAAAATTCAAAAAAGCATTCTATTAGAAAAACCAAACGCAAATTGGCTGGTACTTCTAAAGAAGAGGCTGCAAGAGACTTAATTGATTTTGCAAAAAATGCTCACATTTCTGATTATTATGATAAACATGAAAAAGACGAATATTTAATGGTAAAACGATTAAGAAAAGGTAAATATGTGACAATACCACCTGCGCCAAAAAAAGTTTTTGATTCGGAGGAAGAGGCGACGCTTTTTGTTTACAAATATTTAAATGATAATAGTTTATTAGACCATAATCTATTATATTTGTATGATAAAGATGAGATTATGGCGGTTATGCATTATTTAAAGGATAAAAAAATGTCAAATAATGGATATTATCAATATTCTTCTTTTAAATCAAAAGATGATTTTCCGGCGGCACCTGCACCTGCGCCCGCACCTGCACCACCTGCGGCCGCTCCTTTCGTGATGCCGCCACCTGTAGGACCTGCACCACCTGCACCACCATCACCTTTCGTGATGCCTAATTTTCAAAAAGGCGGTGTTATTTATGTCGATGATGAAAATGATAAAGATAATTTTACATGCCCATTGTCATTGGAAATAATGTCAGATCCAGTAATTGCAGAAGATGGATTCACATATGAACGAGAACATATTGAAAATTGGATAAATACTCCAAGACAGGCTGGACAACAGCTAATATCTCCATTGACAAGTGGACCAATGGGAATAAATCTAATTCCAAATAAATCATTAAAAAAAATAATAGACGCTAGTGTTTTTGATCGGGAGCCTACACTAAGTGCTTCAACTGAGATGCAAACAGAAAATAATGAAACCGCTTCAACAGAGATGCAAACAGAAAATAATGAAACCGCTTCAACAGAGATGCAAACAGAAAATAATGAAACGACTCCTATTGAAACACAAACGCCACAAAATATTTTTAATGAAATATATGCTGAAAATGAAGATGCAATTTTAGATGAAGCATTGGATAATATTATTGAAGATACTTTTAATGAAAATATTGATATTGTCTCTGAAGAAGAAGAAAATAAAAATATTGTTAAAGAAATCCTTGAAGAAATATTGACAGTTGATTTGAATAAAAAATTACAAAAAAGGAAAAAAAAAAACAAAAAAAAAGCGTCAAAACAGCGTAAACAACAAGAAATGACAAAAGAAGAAGAAGTTAGGAAATTAGTTGATAAAGCGAAAGCAATTGAAGCAATCCAACAAGCAAAGCTTGCTGAGGCTAAGCGTAGAGGTCAATCACTAAAAGCAGAAAATGAATCTTTAAAATCACGATTCAAACAAGAAGCTTTGGGAGATGCATTAAATATTAACTGGAATATGCTTATGGAAAAATGCAATCTTAGCATGAACGGTTTTTTGCCAAATCAAATGGAATCTGCTATAATTGTTGATTTTTATATTCACGCAGCACAAATGCATGGATATGCTCATGTTAAGAAACAAGAAGGGGCAATAGAAGGATTGAATATTCCATATCTCATTGGCAAAGATGCATATCAAATGGAAGATTTAATATTTGCAAAAAGTGGATTGGTTAATGCTGATTTTATTGAAAATGAATTAACGAATTGGATGAAAGACGTCGTTAATGCTCATGTTCGCTTGAGTGATGCAGCAAATTCTGCTAGCGTCGAAACAACTAGCATGCTAGCTGAAGAAATTGTTTCTAATTATCCAACAAATTATGATGTATCAGGAGATATGATAACTGCTCAAATATATGAAAAAACCGAAAATCATATTAGGAATTTACATATGATGAATATTAAAGAAGAACAACAAACATTACATTATGGAGCAGAACTGCGACCAGAACCTCCAAAGGGCTATTCTGTTCGAGGAATAAAGAGAAAAACTAATAATTTAGAAACAAAATTTATGGATGTTTTCTTCTTTTGGGGTCATTGTATAACTTTAATTAAAAGCATGCCAAAAGATGAACTTGAAAAATTTGCAAATAGTGATTTTTATTTAAAGATGACTGTTGAAAAAATGTTTCATTTAGTTGGAACAACTCCAATATCGGAATGGGATTTTGGAATGGTTAAGAGAGGGTTAAGAGTAGGTTCAATATCTGCTGCGGCAATGATAGCAGCATGGATTCGTAAATTATTGCCAATTCGTAATAATAGAAATGAATTATTTAAAGAGATGAAAAAACTAGAAGAGGTTCAAAAATTAATTATGTCAAAAGTAGATGCGAACGCGACGGAGGACCTCGACGGTTTTGACCGGCGCGCGCCATCACGTGCTTGGAGCCCACCGCCTCGAGCGCCGCGCGGCGGCGGACCTCTAGGCCCTATCGCAGAGGTATTAGGTGGAGCGGGCTACGGTTTTACAAACAGTCTTCATAAACTCTTAACAAATCAGGAATATTCAAACATTATTTCTTGGAAAAATGATAATGATGGTAATATTTTGATTGTATTAAAAGATAAATTTTTAGTAGCCAATGAAGTATGTCCGAGGGCAAAGTGGGGAGATTTTAGCTCTTGTGCAAGGCAGTTTTGTAATTATGGTTTTAAAACGGAAAGCCGTAAAAAGATACAAAGAATTGGAGAGAATGAATTGGTATTTTCCAATCCTAAAGTAAAAAGTATAGATGATATATTAACTCTTGAGCGGAAGCTTCCTCAAAGCTGTCGCCCAAGAGTTAATTCACCAACTATAGATGATGCCGGCGCGAATGTTCTTATGCAACTCAGCTCGCGCTCAACTGATATGGATAATAATGAAGCAGCCAATGTGTTGGCAAGTATTGCAAATATTAGTGATGAAAATACAGAAGAT
>PBQX02000112.1:0-6712 GCA_002725175.2 Paracoccaceae bacterium | reverse complement strand
TTTTTGTAAAATCTTATCATATAATTCAGGTCGTCTATCTCTAAAAAGTCCCCAACTAGCTCGGCTGATCCCCCACATTTCTTAAACTCTGCCCAGTCTCTCCAGTAGCAAGCAATAGGCTCTTAAGCCTCTCCTAAAATTTTTTAAGCGGAAAAATTCATTAGGAGCGTGCAAGTTTTCATCACCTATTGAAAAACCAAACATGGTAGTATGGACCCCTAATTCTTTAAGAAAAATTGCTGAAACCGGAATTGTTCCCCCTAATCTAGTAATATAGGGCTCCTTTCCATAAACCTCTGCTAGAATATCTTTGGCGACTTTGCTGGCATTGTGGCCTCTTGGTATGAGGAAGGGGTCACCGCTACCTGGAAGCCTTTTTACCTCGGCGGTTATGCCAGGTGAAAGATTGTTTAAGACATGCGATTTCAGACAGTCAAAAATCTTATCTGGATCCTGATTTGCAACCAAACGGCAGGTAATTTTTGCGTGAGCTTTAGAAGGGTGGACAGTTTTGGACCCTTCTCTTTGGTATCCTCCCCAAATTCCATTTAGATCCAAAGTAGGTCTTGCCCATAATCTTTCTCTTGTTGTGTACCCTGGCTCTCCAAAGAGCTCAGAGACTCCGAGCTCTTTTTTGTAATTCTCTTCATGATAGGGAACTGCCGCGATTTCTTCTTTTTCATCATCTAGTAATTCTAAGACGTCATCATAAAAACCATCAACGGTTATCCTTCCTTCAGTATTTTTCATAGATGCTATAAGATGACTTAATGCCATTATTGGGTTTTGGATAGCTCCACCATGTAAACCTGAATGCTGATCGCCTTTAGGGCCTTTTAGCTCAATTTCTATACCGACTAAGCCTTTTAAGCCCATTACCATCATAGCTTCATCAGCAGCCCACTGAAGTCCATCAGCAGAGAAAAGCATGTCACAAGTAAGCAAACTTTTATGTTTTGCAACAAATTCAGGTAATTGAGGAGATCCGATTTCCTCCTGACCTTCAAAGAAAAATTTGACGTTGACTGGAAGCGATCCATTGGAAGTCAATAATGCTTCAAAAGAGAGAATTGGTATTAGCATGCCTCCTTTGTCATCCGATGCTCCTCTACCATAGATAATGTCATCCTTGATTTTTGCGTCGAACGGATCACTGTCCCAAAGTTCAAATGGATCTGCTGGTTGAACATCGAAATGACCATATATCATTATGGTCGGCTTTTCAGGACCAGCATGAAGCCAATCTCCATAAACTACAGGATGGCCACCTGTTTCCATAACTTTTACGTTTTCAGCTCCCGCAGTCTTTAAGCGATTTGCTACCCACATTCCAGCTTTTCTTACATCTTCCTTATAGGAAAGGTCGGCAGAAACAGATGGTATATTCACAAACTCAATTAATTCTGAAACGAATTTTTCAGAATTCTTCGCTAGGTAGGATTCCCAGTCAATCATGTTGCCTCTCTATTTTTAGTAATGTCCTAGAAGTATTCTGTTACTAAAAATAGAGTTTTGTATACTTTTTTTTATTTATTAAGCAGCTAGAATTTTTTTTCTATTATTGGCGGATCTGCATGAACTTTTTCCCCATTTCATTTTCCGCCCCTTATTAGACTTGCCTCCTGTATAAACCCAGCAACCGGGGTCGCAACCAGGTCTACCGATTCCGTGAGATTTATGATATTGACACCTTTCATATGAATTTTCACCCTTAACTATAAAAGTTAGCCAAATACAGTCTGCTAAGGATTCAGGTTCAATATGAGGTATTACTTCTGAGGTTTCTTGAGACTCAGCGAAAACCATTGAAAACTTTCCAGTTAGATGAGCATTAGTGAACGACGAATTTGCCAAATCGGATTTCTTTCCGATTCTTTTTCGAAGAGCACTGTTAGCAGTCCTTATTCGGTGAGATCTTATGTGAAGTGCGAGTTGCTCAAAGTCCCTTAGGTGACATGGACCTGACTTACTTAAAGAACCCCATCTATCGGAAAAGCTCAAGACTTTTGCTTCTGTTAGCTGGGGATAAGTGTCTCCCAGGGTCGCATCAAGAAATTCATAAAGAGCTAATTCAGAAAAAATACCTTCCTCAATTTCTGCATTTGGATTGCTGGGAACCAAAACTCTTTCCTCGCTCTCGAAAACATAACCGCCATGATGTCGATAATATTTGAAAAAAATGGGCATACGCATTTCATTTTCCTAGAACGTTTTATCATTACTATAAACGTTCTATAACTAATAAATTTTAGTAAAAATAGATAAATTTTTATTTTTTATTTTTCTAATAACATTTTTCTTTTTTAATGGTACTCTTTGCCAATTTTCAAAGGAACTTTATGTCTGAAAAAGTAATAATTGTCGGTGTTGGGCAGGGCTTAAGCGCATCGCTTGCGAGGCTTTTTCACAAAGAGGGAATGCAGGTTGTTCTTGCTGCGAGGGATGTAAAAAAGTTGGAACTCTTAGCCAATGAGAGTAACGCTAAGGCAATTGAGTGTGATGCCTCAAATATTGATGATGTAGAAGAATTATTTAAGCAAACTGATGATTATTTTGGATCGCCAGACGTAGTTATTTATAATCCTTCTTTTCGGGTAAGAGGTGCGATTTCTTCATGTGATCCAATTGAAGTCCGAAAGGCTTTAGATATTACCTGCTATGGGGCATTTTTAGTAGCGCAACAAGCTGTAAAGAGGATGAAAAAACTGGGCCACGGAAGTTTATTTTTTACGGGCGCTACTGCAGGTGTAAAAGGATTTGCTAATTCTTCAGTTTTTGCCATGGGAAAGTTTGGTTTGAGAGGGTTGGCTCAGTCGCTAGCTAGAGAACTTCACCCTGAAAACATTCATATTGGGCACTTTGTAATAGATGGAAGTATTGGGCCAAACTTAAGAGGTTCTAAGGATGAAGAAAGTTTTGATGATATGCTTAATCCGGATGACATAGCAAAATCTTATTTAGATTTTCATAGACAAAAACGTAATTCTTGGTCTTGGGAGATAGAGTTAAGACCTTGGATTGAAAAGTTTTAATCATTTATCTAGCTTTTAATCCTGAAATAAACTATTAATGAGCTTATGAGACGTAAGGATAAGGAAGAACTGAAGCATATTATTTATGCTTCCCGTCCGTTTGGGTTCGATGACGCTGTTTTAAAAAGTATCCTTCTGTCATCAAGAAATAATAATACAAAATCAAATGTTACTGGTGCTCTTATCTGTCGATCTGACCTCTATCTACAACTCTTAGAGGGTCCTGAGGATGCTGTAGATCAAACATTTCAAAGGATACAGCGGGATGATAGGCACCTTGAGCTTCATCCATTGAAGGAAGGGAAAACGGATAGAAGACTATTTGCGTCCTGGGCCATGAGAGACGATCCAGTTAAGACTTGGATGTGGTCTTTTGATGAGGTCAAAAATGGACTAGTCAGAAAACTAAGTCCAGAGGAAGCATTGTTTGTATTTAAAAGACTTTCAAGAGAAATCGATCAATTTAGCTAGGTTTGCATAGAGAAAGTCGATATTGATTGGCAAATTACTTTCTCATTAGCTGGATTGATTATCTCTGTTTCACCTATTGTAATGGATTTTCCAAATTTCTTCACTTGTGCTTTTACTATAAATTTTTCCCCAATAGCAGGTCTAAGAAAGCTATTATTTTGGCTAATTGTTCCTTTATTTGGTGTATCAGTAGTGCAGACGGCGACTGTAAAAACAGTGTCCATTAGTGCCATCAAAACTTGTCCACAAACACCTCCTAATATAAACTTTTCCTGATCTGCGACGGTATAATCTGCAACCACTGTCCCTCGCGTAACTTCTAAGTATTTAATATTAAGTTGTCTCACCCATTCAGCAAACATAGCATTATGAGCTTCGTTAACGTTGTCCATTGTGATTGGTAAAAATTTTGGCAGTTCAGTCATGTCTTATATAGCTTCACATTTTGCCTGTAATACTGTCATGCCTCTCATATGAGTAGTTTCACTCCACGTGCTCGGATAAATTGCAGCTATAGTAAGTTGACCCTTTTCAAAAACAAATGTCACCCCTAGTTTGCTGCCAGATATGATAGAAAGATCAGCACTAATTTTATAAGGAAATCTATTAGATAGAAACCAACTAAATCCACCCATAACCACCATTTCATGTCCTTCAAATCCAACAGTAAAATTTTCTAACTCAATATCTTTGACACGCCCTTCATGGTTCATTTCTATATAACCAGTAGATGTGCAGTTATATTGCCCGCGAATATCTGCATATGTATATCCTGCTGAAATAAATAAAATTGTAAAAACTGTGCAAAGTATTTTTCTCATATATTTCTCTGATCTTTATGTAGTGTATTCATATATAACGATTTCTTTTTATTAAAATTTAATTTTTAGATTTGTTTTTGGCATTTTGCCAATAAGTTAGTAACCGAGAAAGGTGTAGAAAATGTAAATGAGAGGTAAGCAGCTTTTTGAGTTTCCGAAAACCTTATAATTGCAGCTAGTGTGCTATTCGCAGCAGTAAAAGAGTTTTTGTTTTGATAAGTAATCGTATAATTGTAATTATTAAAAATGAGCCCTTCGGAAACCTGAATGGTTTTTTCTAACCAAGAAAAATTAAAGGATCTAAATTTTATTTTTTCTATGGCTTCTGTGATTTTTACGGCCTGAATTTTTTCGCATGCATATGTGTCTCCGACTGCTGAATGACCAGGATTGCTAAAGTAAAGAATACTAAAGAAAAAAATAAGGTTATAATTAAAGAGTAAGCAGAAGGTTCTATTTGCGTTTAGAATTTTAATCATTTTTATCTTTTTCACATTTAGCTTGTATGACGGTTATTGTTTGGTAGAGGGTTTGTGCATAATTAAAAGCACCGTCAGCATAGGAAATTGTTGAAAATTCCAGTCGAGCATCAAAAAGTTCTATTGAGGAATATTTTATAGGAGCGACAGCCCCTTTAAAAAGGGGCTCGTCTCCAAATACGATCGTGTCATCATTTTTCCAGAAAAAAGTGAAATGTTCATTGTCATAACGTATTGGATTTTCATTGTTTGGAAAAGCCACAAACATTTCGGTCGTACACTTATATCCGCTCCCAGAATCCGCATAACTGCTTCCAGAACTTAGCGTAAGAAAAAAAGCAGTCATACTGATTAGCGGTTTAATTATTTTTATAAAAGTTCTCATCATTGATATTTAAATTTTTTCATTTCAATTCTCTTTGCAGCCTCATAGGCAGTCATTATCCACTTTTCGAAAAGTGTGTCATCCTCTAAAATTTCTGCTGGTACTTTGTAGTTGGATATTTCAATTCTTTTTCCACCTTTATGGTAGTAAAATATTTCAGCACCTGCATCTTGATAAAATGATTTGTTTACAGCGTCTGCTTTAAGGAAGATTTCATTTTGAAAAATCAATGCTATTGGCAAGGAATATCTTCTTAATACATGACCTCCAAACATTTTTCCTGAAGAAAATCCATCTAGGTTTTCTAGTTTTTCAAATATGTATTCTAGAAACTCTTGATTGTTCATTTTAATCTACCAATTTGAATTATTCTATGAGCATCATACCATAGAATGATTTTGGAGTAATATTTTACAGGATTTAATTATGTGTGGGCGGTTTTCTTTAGGTAATGTGGAGGCGATAAATTTAGAATTTGGTTTAGATATATCTCCAAATTATAATATAGCTCCTTCCGCTCAAATTTTGTTGAAAACAGATATGGTCTTCAATAAGAAGTGGTTGTTTTCTCCAAATTGGGCACCTAAACCATTAAATTTAATAAACGCCCGTTACGAAACATTAAAACAAAAGCCCTCATTTAGGAATGCTAAAAGATGCGGTATTTTTTCAAGCGGTTGGTTTGAGTGGAAAAGAGCTGGAAAAGTAAAGGAGCCATTTTTCCATTATTTAAAAGATGAATATTTTTTCTTAGGCGGAATTTTTAACGATACAGGGTGTGCCATTGTTACAATAGAATCGGAAGGAATATTAAGAAATATACATCATCGGCGCCCAGTATTTTTCTCAAAAGATAGTTTAGAATTTTGGTTGAGTGGACAAGATGAAGAATTGTTCAAATGCAATTCGCCCAATAGATTAGGAATACATTTGGTTAGTAAAAAGGTTAATTCAGGCATAGTAAATGACAAAGAAATAGTAGAGGCTATTAAGCAGAGGGAATGAAAAATAATTTTGTATAAAGAAGGTTTGTCTATTCAGTATTATTCATTTAGAATTTTTGTGAACCTTTAATGAACTAAGGAATGGTAAGCTAATGGCACTGAATGTTATTTTTGTTCAACTGAGATGTAAGCCCGGAACTGCCTATAGGGTAGCAGATGAACTTTATGAACGTGAAATTGTGACTCAGCTCTACTCGACTAGTGGAGAGTGGGATCTATTGGTTCAGTTTCATCCCCCAAAAGAAGCAGATATAGGACAGTGGGTTAATGAAAATGTATTAACTATTGAAGGGATAGAAAGATCTCTCACTACCTTGACCTTTAAAGCATTTATTTAGAAATTAGTAGGGACTGAACATCACTAAAACCCAGAGTACTCTTTCTGTCCCTGGTTTTTTAGGAAACGAGAGGAAGACATTGCGTCAATAGAGATGTCTTTTGTGGACTTGTTCAAAACTAAATTTCTTACTATTTGTCCGGCGGCTGGAGCGTGCATTAAACCAGTTCCAGAAAAACCGGC
>PBQX02000075.1:0-10934 GCA_002725175.2 Paracoccaceae bacterium | reverse complement strand
ATTTATCTGGAAATCATACAGAAACAGGTGTTATACCATTTAATCCAAATGACAAACTTATGGTAATGTATTCTATAAGTACAACATTTAAACAACCAAATAACGACACAGTTGGAAATTATTCGGTAAATGTAGCAAATTTACCAGCATTTGTAACAACTAGTACAAATAGTGTAGTGGAAGATACTATGGTATTAAGATCCGGAATAGGTGATTCAAGTTTTGATACGCGATTTATTTTAGAATATAATGTGAATCCAATAACTAATTATTTGACTGGGCATAAATTCGAAGACGATGGAGATGTCACAGCGAATGCCGCTTTAAATACCGCCGTTGCAGCGTGGGTCTCGGACGCCACGTCTGCTGAGGGCACATACGGACACATTTCAACTTGGGATACAAGTCAAGTAACCGATTTTACTGAGTTGTTCATGTCCGCCGATAAGTCTGGGGCCTTCGCGGGTTTGAATTTTAATGAAGATCTTTCGCATTGGAATGTTTCAAACGTCACGGATATGAGCTATATGTTCGTCAACGGCATAGCCTTCAACTCGGACATCAGCAACTGGGATGTATCCAGTGTGGTTGACATGGAATTCATGTTCGCTTCCACCGAGTCTTTCAACTCAAATCTGAACAACTGGAATGTGTCCAGCGTCAAGAATATGTTCGCCATGTTCACCGAGGCCCATGCCTTCGACCAGGACATCAGCGATTGGGACACCTCCGCCGTCACGTCGATGCGGCAGATGTTCTCCTACACCCAGTCATTCAACCAGCCGCTGAACGACTGGCGGCTCGACAACACCACGGATTTGGCCAAGATGTTCGAAGATGCCCAGTCATTCAACCAGCCGCTGAACGACTGGCAGGTCGACAAAGTCACGAATATGAGTGATATGTTCGAAGGCGCCCCGTTGTTCAACCAGCCGCTGAACGACTGGCAGGTCGACAAAGTCACGAATATGAGTGATATGTTCGAAGACGCCTTAGCCTTCAACCAGGACATTTCTAATTGGAACACCAGCTCCCAGATCGTCGCGACTAACATGTATGTCAATTGCCCCATACAAGATAATTACAAAGCCCCAAATACAAATACATAAATCAGATTAAATAAATCAAATAATTATTTTACAAAAGGAATGGATTGTTGAATCAAAATATTTTCAGAATATTAAAATTGAATTTATTGGGTATTAATCAAGAAAATACTTAAATTTTCGCATTACATTGATTTGTGAAACGTCCAACCAACACGTTCGCATATCTTCTGCCTAACCACGGCGCGGCGGACAAGTAATGTTGTAAAGTAGAATGTCATAATCTTGGGACGGGTTTTTGCCGACTTTTTTGTAAAAAAATAGAAAATAACCACAAAAATGAACACTAAATATTTTAATAATTTCAACCATAAATAAATATGACCAAACCAATATTTGATTACAAGTATGCAAGAGAATTATGTGATACTAAAAAATGTGAATTAGATGAAACAGAAGAATCTATGAATTCTTTACTAAAAGGAGTTAATAGGCGTTCTGATGTTAAAATCAATATTATATGTCAATGTAAACATAAACGGACTCTTAGATTTAAAGAATTACAAGATAATACTAATAAATATCCACATTATCCGATTAAGTGCAAGGAATGTTGTAAACTAATATCTAATGATAAGAGGAAAAAAAGTAATGGTAAAGGTGAAACTTATAAACAAAACGATAATGTTATTGAATATATTCAAAATTTATTATCGAATGATTTTGATTTTGACAAATTAGAAGAGGGCAATAATATTAGTGCTATTATTAAACCAAAGACAAAAAATAATAATTGGGTTAAATTAAGAATATCTATTACTAATATTGAAGATGATATTGTGTCAAAATTTCCATTCACACGCTGTATTTATAAAGATACAATACTAATTTGTTATGATAACTATAAAAAGCTGATTTATGTTATTCCTCAAAATATTTTTGACAAAAAATCTTTACAAATTAGACCATTTGGAATATCAAAGTATAATATTTACAAAGTAGACGAGAATAAATTAAATGAAAGACTAATAGAATTATATGAAACTACCACACATTTTAATAAAGAAGATTGCGTAGAACCAACTTGTATCGATGCAAAATTAGAATACATGTATCGCATAATACGCGAAAAAAAAATATCATATCTTAAATTTGATAGACTTGATAGAAAATCAGCCGATTTCAAAATTGGAAATATAAATATACAAGAGAAAACAGATAATCCAGATTCAGATAAAAATTATCCCATAGAAAAATATAAACAATTCAGGTATCAGTTTGAAATATCACATCATATTAAAGGCAATCGTGTAGCGTATGAAAAAGATGAAAATGAATTTTATTGGTTTAATTTAGCAAAAACGAGAACATTTTATGTAATTCCAGCAACAGATAAACATATGTTAAAAAATAATAAAATTATTCGTCATCTCACATTTTATAGTGAAAAACCACCAATAAGATATAAACATTTTTGGACTGAAAAATATAAATTCAATTATGATACAATAAATGAAGAAAATGAAAAAAGCAGAATCTTGAATTTATTGGGTATTAATCAAGAAAATACTTAAATTTACACATTACATTGATTTGTGAAACGTCCAACCAACACGTTCGCATATCTTCTGCCAAATCATATCTTGCGAGTGGAGTTTTTCGCGCGACTTAAGAAGTGGAAAGAGTGGTTTAAGATGTGGTAAATCAAGTAATTCAACAAATTTGTGTAATACGTATGAATAACTGAGAAAATTTTTTCTTTTTTTTGGGCAAAATTCAAGGAATGGTCCTTGAATTTTTTGGAACATAATTCTTAGTAGTTCTTCAGTGCTTCTGGACATATATGGTGGTGGTTGTCCGTTAAGTTGGTTAATAATATGTGGAATATGTTCATAATATTTGTTAAGTTTAAGTTTTTTGAGTATAGCTCTAACTTTTTGTGTGGTAAGTTCGTTAAGGTTTCTAATTCTTTCTTTTTTAATTTCTGTAACAACTTGTACAAGGACAGTTTTAGGAATTTGGGTAGTTTCTTTTCCTTGAAATTGTGCAATCCATTCATTAAAATGGTTAGAACGTCTATACGAATAATAACATGATTCTTTTGGTGGATCTTTATATGACGCTCTATCAGTATCGTTAAGTATAGTTTGTAGTAATCCACAATTTTTGCATTCTACGATTCCTTCCGAATGTATATGTGATAATTCAATTTTACAATTTTCGCAATTATTTGGAACACATTTGAATTTAATTGTCTGTTTCTTTGTTTTTTTCCCTCTGTCTTTATTTTCTATTTTATCAAGATATTCATGGCGTAAATCTTCTCTTGATGTAGGACCTGAAAAATAATCTTGGCGTTCGGTCTGTCGCGTCTCGCGTGATTCCGTTTCTGTTTCTGAGGACGTTGTGGGCTCTGCCTCACTGTCTGTATTTAGATATGATAAAATTCCGGATTGTTTTTCGTCTGACAGATTTGAATTTTTTCTTGGTCTAGTACTAATGTTTTCTATACTATCGTAATATTTAAAGAGTATTTCTCCAGTATCAAGATAATAGTCTCTTAAGAATTTTTGATTCGAAGCCCCATCTATCTTTTTTTGTAGTATATCAATTTTTTCATTAATTTGCATTAATTTTGTTGAATCTGATTTGATGTGTGAATCAAGTATTTGTTTGCGTTGATTAACGAGATTATCTAGTTCTGTTTTACATTCGTGAACATCAATATTTTTAAGTTCACCAATTTTTTTTTGATGAATATTATCTAAGGTTACCATAATACTAATTAGTGATTTGTATTTAATCTTTTTTTGCGCAGGGCTGAACGAAGCGCCGGATTTTAAAATTACGGTTTTCATAAATTATTACATAATTTATGGTTGAGCTGATTAAAGTTCATGAAAATAAAAGATTAGTTATGACTTTAAAAGATTGGATAAATTCATCATATTTGAGCATGGAAAACATTATTATGAATAGTTCATCAGATGGTGTTGATAAAAAAGGTGATGATGCACTTGTTGACGAACCGATTGGAATATCTCATAATTGTCAACAAAGTTTATTATATAAATTATTAAAAGGGTCTAAAGAAAAAAAGAATCTTGTATTAAGTGCATTTAGACAACAAAATGATGAACGTCGTCGTGGCAGCGCGCGCGTGAATCGCGCTGCAATTGTTTCTACTCTATCAAAAAATAAGATAGACACTAGAAACATAGGTAATAATTTTTACTGGAGATTGTTAGATACAAAATTTGTAATTTCTCCAGAAGGTAATGGTGTAGATTGTCATCGTCATTGGGAAGCCTTATATTTCGGGGCGATTCCAATAATTGAGAAAAACGATGATATGGAAAAAAAATTAAAAGGATTACCAGTTCTTTATACAACGGATTATTCTGAAATTAATGAATCTTATTTGAATCATGTTTATGAGAAGATGATAAATACTAAATATGATTTTAATAGATTGATAATGCAATCATATCCAAATTCTTCACAAGAACTGATGATACGACGAAGCAATCATTGGAATGGAAGAAGAAATATCCCCTTATTTTGGAATGTGTCTCTAGATTCTTTTATACCTAATTTTAATAAAGAATTATCATTAATTACAATAACAAATAGTGGTTATTTACCAATAACACAGAATTGTATTGAATCTATTAATAGATTGCATATTAATTGTCCATTAAAAATATTTTCAATTGACAAAGAATGTTATGATAAATTGGTTAATGATAAATATCCATATTTAGAATTTTTAGGAGATATCCATGGAAAATCAGTAGAATATTGTGATTCTAACTGGTCTGTGGTAACGATGCAGAAAGTTATAGCAATTAGAAATGAATTAGAAAAATCAGATATAGTTGTGTATATCGATGGTGATATTGTAGTGGAGGATAGTAGATTTTTAACGTATTGTTATGAAAAATTAAAGGAGAATAAAAATATAGATATGTTAGCACAGCGGGAATGGAGGGGTGAGAAAGATAAGGGAGAGATTTGTACTGGATTTTTAGCTATAAAATCAAATGATAAAACAAAGAAATTTTTTGAATTTGATAAAAATAAGAGAGAACGCAACGATCAACATTTTGTAAATGGTAAAAGAAGTGCTTTAAATATTGAATTATTACCTGAGGATATATTTCCAAATGGTAAATTTTATTATTTTGAAAGTGCAAAAGCAAAACGTTCACCTTATTTAATTCATTTTAATTTTGTTAAATCTCATGATAAGATACCCAAGATGAAGGGTTATAGAAAATGGTATCTATAAATCATAATATAAAATATTTAAGCTTATTAAGTAATGGCATGTACAGATGCAAATGAAAGAGAAATGTGTAAGATATTAAATGACTTCTGGGCCGAGTCCGAGGCGGACGCGGCATCCGGAGATGTTAAAAAAAAATATAGAAAATATGTTTTAAAGAATCATCCAGACAAGATAGGAAAAAAGGCAGCAGATGAATTACCTTTACCCATAGGTGAAATAGTAGAAAGATTTAATAATTGTACAGAAAAGGCTCTTTCTAAAGGAAGAGAAGTATGTGCCTTTGACACGCATAAGCCAAAAAAGAAGAACCCTTCAGAAGAAGAACCACCAAACAAGAAGAGTGCGGATTGTATAAGAAGCGTTGTAAATTGGCCTAAACCAAAATCTTATCAAAAATTCGATACTAGAAGATTTAATCTTGAAAAAATGAAAAATGATATACCATTATACTCACCAAAATTACAGAAGTTATTAGATAATATAGTAGAACTGGATAAAAAAGATAAAAAAATGCATGGAAAAGTATTTAAACATTTTATTTTTACAGATTTAAAACAAGCGGGGCATGGTGCGAAGATGATTGCAGCTGGTTTGAGAAGTATAGGTATGAATAGTTGTTTAGGATTATCAAAAGATCGTAATAAAGTTGAACTTGTGGATGCAGAAGGTGATGTATTTGGAGTACTATGTTCAAGTACCTTATTTGGAAAGAATTTTAGAGTTAAAACCAGAAGAGAAATGATGAATAAATTCAATTCTAGACCAGATAATGTACATGGAAAAAATATTAGAATAATGATTGTTGACGGTGGTTATAAAGAAGGCATTGACATATACGATGTAAAATACGCGCATTTATACGAACCACAATTAACTTCAGCAGATAAAACACAAGCCATTGGTAGAGGAACACGATTTTGTGGGCAAAAAGGTTTGAAATTTGTATCTGGAGTTGGTTGGAAGTTAAACATATATACATATCATTCAACTTACAAAAAACTAAAAATGGAAGAATTATATCATTTGTATGCTGGAACTAAGTTGAATGAAATTGCATTAAAAGAAGAATTAGAAAAATTATCTATAGAATCTGCTGTTGATAAGGATTTGAACTCCAATATTCATTTAAAAAGCGGAATGAAAAAGAAGACTTTATTTCAAAGACTTCTAAATTATCCAAGTTTAAGAAAAACGGGAAGTTTAAAAGCATTAGCGGCGAGTGCCTTCCGTGGTGGTGCTAGTGATTGTGATAAATTCACTTGTTTACCGAAAGAAGTAGGTGGTAGAGCAACAAAAAAGTTTTCTTATACATTACCAGTATTAGAAAAAGCATATTCATCAATAGCAAGTAGTCTTCCTAATAAACCATATGGATTCAATAAAAAACCATCATTAGAAAGAAGGAAATTTTATTGTAATTTAGCTAAAGAAAATAAAGATTACTGTAACAGCTTGAAAGCTACTAATACAAAATCATTAGTTCCATTTGCTTCACCACCAAGCCCGGAACCGGCGGAATCCCTGGCAACTATTGATACAGAGGATGATCATGGTTATATTCCAACGGATTATTACAATAATATAAAGTCAGAATCATTTTCAGAATTTCAAAAAAGAATAAATAAAGATTTTGCAGATTTTAAATATCAAAAAATTAGTGTTGAAAACATGTGTGATACACCTATGTCTAGTGACCGCATTGTTAAATTTACGCCATCTCAAGATTTCATTTCACACTATTTTGTACCACAAAGCAATACTAAAGGACTATTAGTTTGGCATAGTGTTGGTTCTGGAAAAACTTGCACAGCTGTAGCTACAAAGTCGAAAACATGGGACAAAGAAGACTATACTGTTTTATGGATAACAAGAACAACGTTGCGAGCCGACATCTGGAAGAATATGTTTGATAAAGTATGTGATTATGTTATTGCAGAGAAACTAAAAGCGGGTATTAAAATACCAACTGGTTCCGAAGGAAAGAAATTTTTAACAAAGAATTTTTTACCACCACTATCATTTGCGCAATTTTCAAATATTTGTAAGGTTATATTAGGTAAGAGAGCTGCTCCAAAAACGAAATCATCTCCATATTACAAATTAATAGCTAGAAATGGCAAAACCGATCCATTAAAGAAAACATTAATTATTATAGATGAAGCTCACAAATTATTAGCAAAAGATTTGGTAGGTTTTGAAAAACCAGATTTTCCATCGATCGAGAAAGCATTACAATCCTCTTATAAAACATCTGGAAAAGAATCGTGTAGACCTTTGTTAATGACTGCTACACCAATTATGAACGATCCAATGGATTACATTCGACTATTAAATTTATTACAAGAAGAGCAAATGCCGACACAAATAGATGAATTTTTAAAATCATTTCCTGTAGATGATAATTTGAAATTCAAAAAAACCGCTGTTAACAAATTTCAAGAACTGTTAATGGGTAAAATATCATATTTGAATAGAACATGGGATCCAAGGTATTTTGTACAACCCGTATTTCATAATATTGAAGCACCAATATCAGAGATGGTTGTTGGAAATGAACAATTTGAAGAGTTAAATGAAAAATTACAAGAAGATTTAGCAAAATGTGAGAAAATTGTTGAAGATGCCAGGGAAGCTAGAAAAGAAGCTGAAAAAAGATTACTTGAAGAAGAAATGAAGTATACTGAACTAGTTGCACAAGTTAAGAAAGTTACTGCAGATATGAAACAAGAGTTAGCTGATGCATATCCTAATGAAAAGGCGTATATACGTCAAAAATATGGAAAAACTAAGAAAGAATATATGCAAGACAGAGATGCTGCCTTGAGAAATGTTAAAGCTATTAAAAAAGAGTTAAAACAAATAATTAGAAATAGTAATAAAGATTTACTAAATTGTAGAAAAGACGCAAACAAATCTTTTAAGAAAGAAAATGCAAAACTCAAAAAAGAAGCAAAAGAAAAGAATGAATTGACACAAGAATTTGTTCTTCAAAAGAAATGCAAAGTTAAATCAGATATTCTTAAAGGAAAACAATAAAAAAATGAACATAATATTTTAGTGAT
This sequence comes from Paracoccaceae bacterium, assembly GCA_002725175.2. Taxonomy (GTDB): domain Bacteria; phylum Pseudomonadota; class Alphaproteobacteria; order Rhodobacterales; family Rhodobacteraceae; genus CACKLF01. The sequence goes on along the minus strand of PBQX02000075.1, from coordinate 2,535 downwards.
AAATTATTAACATTTATAGATAAAAATGGGTGGAACTGACTATATTGAAAAAATCAAAGCAACTAGGGTAGAAGATATCTTAGAAAGTTTTAATAATGAATTAGAACGTCTTGAACAAGAAAAGAGTTCACATTCTTGTAGACATGATGATATTTATGATGGTGACGCCGAGTCCTTTGCCGGTATTAGAATATTAGACACTATTGCAAAAGATAAAGAAGAAGCTGAAAAATTAATTTGGGAACAAGCAGAGAAGTGGGGACCAGCAATCGGAATCCGATATTATCCTAAAAATTTTAAAAAGAGAACTGAACACAAAAAACTAAATAATAAAATGAAAGTGTTATCAAACTTTTTAAAAGCAAAAAATAAACGAAAAGAGAAAATTGAAAAAACACTAAAGACAATCAAAGAAAAACCAGAACCAGAAACGAAAACAACAACTTGTGTAACATGCAAATCAAAAATTACAAATAAATATGCACTTAGATTTCTTAATTTAAAGAATAAATGTATTGTTTGCAATGGAAATTTCATTAATACAAAATCATATGACGAAAAATATATTAATGCAAAAAGCAAATACGATTCTGTTGAACATGTCTACGAGGCACTGTGGGGTGGAATGGTAGCTATATGAATATGTTAAATCCCTTACCAGGAATTCCAGACCCTGTTCCAGTTTCTGCGGTAACGGAGTAAAATATAATATTGCTATTATATAAATCCAAAAAATGGAAAATTGTTCAAAAATAGTAAAAATAGTATTTGGATATATTTTGGGAATAACATTATTAACTGTTTTAATATTATCATTGAATATTCATTTTCATAAAAATATTAGAGAAGGTTTTATGAACAAGCCCGCAAAAGCTAGAAACAAGTTTTTTATGAAGGCAATACCAATAACAATAGTTGCAATATTATTATTGCCTCTTTTGTTAGAAGGATTGTTTTTCTTAATTTCAAAATTACCTTTTGGTTGCACAGATTGTTACCAAGACTGGAGGAAGGGCTGACCATGGTTCGAATGTTGTAAAAAATTTTTATTTTTTACAATGCTTTTTTAAGCAACACAGGCAAACGACAATGACAAGATTTGAACTTGCGCGGGATAAACCCAACTGATTTCAAGTCAGTCTCCTTAACCACTCGGACACATTGTCGACCAAAAAAAAAGCCCACTTACCAAAAAGGTAAGATGGGCGACAGCTCTCCGTAATGGGAAGATCCAGTTGTTTAAACTTTTGAACCATTGACACCCAGATTGAAGTCTACCAGCCAAGGTAGTTAACAGTCTGATGCTCTACCAACTGAGCTAACGGAGATGATGAATGACATTTTTTAGGCCATTAATGATAACTAACAACATCTTCTTATATTGGTTTTTTAGAGGGTGCAGGTGGCTGCTCTCGCGATGTATGCAGTTTAAGAAATTAATAAATTATTTTGTAAATGACTGGTAATACTATCTAATTCATTGATATTGTCTGGTAATTTGTCTAAAATATTATTATTTTGCATATTAACATAGAACCATTTTTTGTGTTCGTTTTTATATTTCAGAACCCAATCATTAGAAATATGTTTTTCTAGATTGTAACAGTTAAGAGTTGGAAACGTATCAAGAATCATATCTGTAATTATGTTTTCTCCAAATTCTAGTTTAAATACATTTTCATTCGCATTGAATATAGTATCTTTTAATTCTCCTCTAATATCTACAACAATATTGAAATAATTAACACTTCTTAAGAACGGAGTTGTTGTATACGCATGATTTGTTTTTGGTGTGATTGTGTAACACAGTTCACAACCATAGTTTAGAAGCAATTCTTTTAAATATTCAAAAATGTAACTCATATTGTAACGACTGTATCAGTAGTTACTTAGTAAACAAGACCTCATTTTTATTGAAATAGTCATATAGGTTATCAACCTTTTCATCACTACAAACACGTGTACATTCGTTTTTATCCCAAAAAAATATTTTACCTATAAAATGGGATAATTGTGAATCTGTTTTGAAAGGTCTTCCTTTATGACCATGGTAAATTTTGTCATTTTCATAATGTTTTTTAACATATGTGTCCAAAACATCACAATCAATACCGTAATTTTGAGAATGCCTGTTTGTCGACAATTCCAAATAAAAATCATAAAATGATTCTAAATATTTATTTTTTGCTCCAAACATACCACCTAAAATATTATAACCATGACAGTGATGGTCATGCATAATATGTATACTTTCAGGTTCATTTAGCCATTCATCTACTGCTGTTGATTCTCTACTATTCAATGCACTATCAAGGTCTCTACTTATCCAAACATCTACATTTTTATCATCAAAAGGCAGGAATCGCAAACACATTTTATTGATATTTGTGTCTATATAAATATATTCAACCTCTAAACTATCGAGTTTAGATAAAATGCCTTGTTCAACCGTTGAATCAATATAAAATCTACAAATCCATCCTGGATAGAATTTCTTTGATAGAACATAATTCATAAATATTCCATTTTGATAAT
>PBQX02000034.1:0-6821 GCA_002725175.2 Paracoccaceae bacterium | reverse complement strand
CCAAAAGCATCGTATACATTAACATTTACTTGAGCGCTACTCTCGTTATTGTATTTATCATATACTTTCCAAGTTAAAATTGTTGTACCAACATAGAATTTTGCACTAAAAGAATCATTTATATTTTCCCAATTACCTGAAATATCTATAAATCCAGCTCCTGATACATATAATTCACTATAATCTATTGCTTCTGGTTCACTAATAATAGGGTTGTTAATATTTTCTATTAATGCAAAATTATTTGCAACATTTGTTGTAGATGCAGTATATGTGTTTATTGCAAAATAAATAGAAGTTGTTGTTTCTGGTTCAGGCTCTGGTTCTGGTTCTGGCTCTGGTTCTGGTTCAGGTTGTGGCTCTGGTTCTGGTTCTGGTTCAGGTTGTGGCTCTGGTTCTGGTTCTGGTTCTGGTGGAGGAATTGCTAATATATCCCAAACATTTATCGGAACACGAGAAATATCATTGCCATATGCAAACGTAAAATAACCATTTGGTTCACTATTTGAAAATTCTAATACATAACCCCATGCAAAATCAATAGAACTTTGAACAACAAATCTATTGTTCCCTTGTGCGTCAACATGACTTAAATGAAATTTATTAAAATCATCGTTATCATAATTATAATTTAATCTTATTAGTTCAAAACTATAATAATTAATATCTAACCTATCATAGTTTGTTCTAACAAAATCATTATCATCATCAAAATCATCACACCATAATTTATTTAAATTATTATTATCACCTAAATATGATTTAACTGTTTTAATTCCAATATTAACATCATCTATGCTAAAAATATCATATTCGTCTTCAATAATTTTTAAAGGTTCTAAACTAACTATTCCATTTTCGCCATAGTTATACAAAGTATAGTCTTGCACAAAATCCCCAGAATCATCTACTTTATTCCAATAAATTACAACATTCTGGATTATAATTGGTTCTGGTTCTGGTTCTGGTTGTGGTTCTGGTTCAGGTTCTGGAGATGGCTCTGGATTTGGCTCAGGCTCTGGCTGTGGCTCTGGCTGTGGCTCAGGTTCTGGCTCTGGTTCAGGTTGAGGTTCTGGTTCCGGAGCCGGCTCAGGCTCAGGCTGTGGTTCTGGTTCCGGTTCTGGATACAGAGTTTCAGGCTGTGACTGAGGCTCTGGTTCTGGCTCTGGTTCAGGTTGAGGTTCTGGTTCCGGAGCCGGCTCAGGCTCAGGCTGTGGTTCTGGTTGAGGCTCCGGAGCCGGCTCGGGCTCAGGCTCCGGTTCTGGTTCTGGATATAAAAATCCAGGACTATAATTATAAAAATAAACCGGACGAAATGAAAAATCATCATTTACTCCATTTGGATCAGATACAATAAAATTATTTCCACTTAAAGATACATTTGCTCCGAAACTAGAACTACTTGAATCGCTCCCTATAAAACATTTCTTATTATTAAAATAATTTGTTGAATTTATTTCATACAAATAAATCGCACCAGCATTGGCACGTACAGCACCATCAAAATTTGAATTCGGAGCACCAATTCCTATAAAACTATCATTAATACTAACACTATAGCCAAATTGCGAATCCGCGGCATCGGCCGACGCGACAGCGTTCCAATAAATTAAAGTACTTACATCACGTTTAAAAATATCTACTCTAGATTGCCCATAAGAACCAACCACCACAGTATCACCAGCAATCGCTACTGAAAAACCAAAAAAACTATTTTCTTTAGGTAAAGCACTAAATAATTTTGTTTCCAATACCCAAGCGACAGCGAAGCCGTCAAAACTATAGACATATACAGTACCTTCCATATTGTTTCCCTTATGTGCGCCAACCACAACAGTGTTGCCGGAAACGGCCACTGACGCCCCAAAAGAATCATCTATATTATTAGATGATAATGTTGACTCGAGCTCGGCCACTCCGCCGGTATAACGATAAACATAAACAAGACTCTCACTCCCAACCATCTTCTCACTGCATGAGCTCCCAACAATAATAACATCGCCGTCTATGGCCACCGAATGCCCAAAATAATCATATTCTTTTAGTGATGGATTCGTAATTCTAACTTTATGATTCCAATTACCAGAAATATCCTTTTCAAAAATATAAATAGAACCAGATATTTCTAAATTATTATAAGATTCATAAGGCGCGCTAACTACGATGGTGGCGTCGTCAATCGCAACAGAATTACCAAACAAAGAATTCAGGGAATCACTATGTGTCGATTGCAGCCGCGCTGCGATTTCCTCCGACGAGAAATCGTAAATATACACAACACCGAGACCCATTGGCGCGCCGACCACGACGGTGTCGCCATATATGGCAAGCGAAGAGCCAAATCTGTCATTATACCCTCCATGTATCAAAGCAGTTTCCTTCCAAGAAAAATCTTCTGATTCAGATGTATATATATTATTAAATACATTCTTTAAATACGCCCACATGTATTAATAATATTAATAATATTACCTATTTTTAACGGCCGCGTCATCCTCCATTAAATCTTCTAAATCATATAACAATAATTGAGATGAAGTACTAAGTTTCAGTTTTTTTATTTGTTTAAAAAGCTTATTAGGGATTAAATCATTTTCACCCTCCTTGCAAAATGTAATTAATGAATTTATAACCATTGGGCTTTTAGTCTTAATAACTTTGGTATAATACTTATAAATGGCATCAGTATCCATTCTCAAATAAATAAACCATTTTGCTAAAAATGAACCAACTGTTTTTTGTTCGTTTGATGTTATGTTTTCATTATTTATGGATAATAGTTTGTCTATTAATTTTGTTTGGTATTCTTCCGGTATAAGTTTACACATCTCTATATAAATATCTGTGTACAAATGTTGTTTATATATTACATCAAAAAAAACATCATTACATTCATCGTTCCATTTTGAAATAAAATCTTCAAATTTTACAAGAATACTATTTTTGTTTGTGTTTGATATAATATTCAATATACTCAATAAATGCGATTTATCTGATATATTATTATTTTTTATTTTACTAACACTTACACATATCTTATCTATTAATTGTGTTATTTCCAGAGATGGTTCAGATGAATTAATATATGCACTCTTAATTTCCTCTATATTCATCCTATAATATTACTCTAATAAAAGTTATTAAACATTTATATACAATTATTGCTGAATAAATACAGTTTTTTGATATTCAGGATGAATCCACGCTTTATCACAATTACAGCACAAATAAATGTATTTCATCTTTGATTCATCATATCGAATATATATGATATCCGATTTTATATTTGTTCCTTCTTGATTCGTAACACATTCACTATTTGCACATTGCAAATTATTCAAATGTGGTAATGTTGGATCATGTTTAGTATACTTATTTACAAACATTTCATAATAAATATCTACATTCCCACCATAATTTTTTTGATAAACACATGTATTTGCAGTATCATCACAAGGAAATTCTTTCTTACAAGAACGGCAAGTATATTTTATATCATCATTTGATTTTGATTTTGATAAAACTAACAAATTTTCACAAATATCACAAAACTTCATTATGCCTTATTAATTTAAATCAAATATTAGTTAATCATTTTTTTGCGTATTTTTGAAAAACATGTTCTCACAGGTGTACTAATAATGTTTTAAAAGTTAATAGGATGACAAAAAGAAAAATAATTTGGGCACCACTATCTTCTAAAAATTTTAGTAAAATAACAGATGAGTCCCTCCGCAAAGCCAGTGGCGACACCTCGAGTAATGAAGCCAGCCCGCTCAAATTATTAGAACATCAAAAAATTGTTAAATCATATATTAGTCCAGATACACCTTTCCATGGTGTATTACTCTATCATGGACTTGGTTCTGGTAAGACATGTTCTGCTATTTCAATAGCAGAAGGACTTAAACAAGAAAGAAAGACTGTTGTATTTTTACCTGGTTCATTAAAAGATAATTTTATTCATGAATTAGAAAAATGTGCAGACAAAATTTATACAGCACCGCGCAGACATTGGGTTTTTAAAAAATATAATGATACAACAAAAACAGAACTAGACAAAATTATTCCAAAAACAACTTTAGAAGATTTAGAAGGGGGATGGGTAGTAGACAAAACAAAATCTACCAATTATTCCAAATTAAGCAAGAAATTTCAAAAACAAATTAAAGATCAGATTAAACATAAAATAAGCGAACAATACTCACTAGTACATTACAATGGAGTTAACAAAGAACATTTGGAAAAAATGAAAAAAACAAGGATATTGGATGATTGTCTTGTTATAGTTGATGAAGCACACAATATCATTTCTATGATGACAAATTACATTAATGACCCAACAAATATGAATTCACACATACGAGGTAGATTATTATATGAACTGTTTATGGATGCTAAAAATGCAAGATTTATATTCTTATCCGGAACACCAGTAATGAATCATCCAATCGAATTTTCTGTATTATTTAATATTTTAAAAGGTAAAACTTCCATATTTAAATATACAATTACATACAAAAATGAAAAAGATAACGCAATTCTAAAAGATTATCTCAAAAAATTTCCTTATCTTGAATTTATAAATATATATGACTACTCAAAAAATAAAATTAATATTGAGCTATGTAACACAACATATGGATTCAAAATAAAAGATGATGAAATCATGAGAGATACAAAAGCACCAACTAATTGCATACAATGGATTAACAAATTCAAAAATTATGTAATTAGTGGACCAGTCAGTGCCACCCTAGATAATGCTCACGTAGATGAAACTATATTATTTCCAACAGATAATGCTTTTCATAAATCATTTATCAAAGGAGTTAATATTATAAACAAGGAAGTATTTATGAGAAGGATTGCAGGCATGATTTCATATTATGGTGATACGAAAAAAAATGCTGATTCTTTTCCTAAAATGATATATAACCCTATTGATAAATTAGAAATGACAACTACACAGTATATACAATATGAAAAAGAACGATTAAAAGAAATTATAATTGACGCTAACAACAGAAAAACGAAGTCTATATTCGAAGATGATGGTAAAAATACAAATACATATAGAGCTCGTTCGGCAGCATTATGTAATTTTGTATATCCACCATCAATAGATATAGATGAAAAAATTACAAAAGACAACAAAGATACTTTACTTGAAAAAATGAGTAATAAATTTGATACTTACCTTTCAACCATAACAAATGATAATGAAGCTATGGAAGCGATACAGGAATGTTCACCAAAATATATGCTAATAAAAAATAGAATTGAAAATGGCGAAGGAACTTCGGTTGTATATAGTCATCTCAAAAATAGAGAAGGTATAAATTCTATGTTTAGTATATTAAATAGATTCGGATGGTCTCCATTTAACTTAAAATACGACGAAAAAACAAAAAAATGGTCTTTAGATGGTTTTATACCTTTTAAATCATATGTTTTATATGGAACAAAAGATGACGCAAACAGAGAATTAATAAGAAAAATCTTCAATAGTGAATTTAATGATCTTCCATCCGATTTAAGAAGCATTTTACCTTTTAAAAATAACTATGACGGAAAAATAATTAAATCATTTTTTATAACCGCATCGGGAGCTGAAGGTATTACACTTAAAAATGCACGGCAAATACACGTTGTTGAACATCATTGGTCAGAAATAAGAATCGACCAAGTTATTGGTAGGGTTGAACGTATGAACTCGCATATTGCTCTACCAGTAGAGCAAAGGAATGTTACTGTATATAAATATGCCACTGTTTTTGGAAAAAATCTATTAAAACACATTGAATCAGATAAAAAACTTAAAGCCTCTTTTGAAACAATTCGTAGTAGTGACGATGTTAAAACATCAGATGAAATTATTATTGAAACCGCAAACAGAAAAAAGAAAATTAATGAACAATTTTTAGATTGTTTAAAATCAGCATCTATTGACTGTGATTTACATAAACCAATAAAATGTTATGAATTTGAAAATAATTCTTATCATCCAGTATTCGAAAAACATCTTGAAAACAGTATTATAAATAAAACTCCTGAAATTAAACTCAACAAGATTAGCATTCCTGAAAAGAAATGGATTCCTAAAAGATTTCACAATAAAGAATATTTAATAAATCCCAAAGATCATAAATTATATGATATTACTAGCGTCACATCTGGACGTCCAAAACAAATCGCAACTTACGATAAAAGTAAAAAAGTATTCAGCATTTATAGAAATTAAGTATCTATTCATAATAATTTATAATGACAAACCATACCTTCACGAAGGATGAAGTCATGAAATATCTTATAACGCGTAACATTTCATTTCAAGAAGGAGCAATTTATAGATTGAAAGATATTGAAAATAATATAAGATGTGTATACCCACATTGGGATAACACATTTGTTAAAAACTATATTATAAGTAGATATCCCGATTATTGGTTTTATAATGAAAAATTACAAACATCATATCATAATCTTACTATCGAAATGCGTTATAAATATAGGCTATATATGGTATTACAAAATCATATTCCATTGGATGTAATTAGATATACAGAACAATTTTTAAAAAATAATTATTAATAATGAAAACAAGAAAACATAATAAATCTAAATTGTTTGCTCGGCGTGGCGGTTCTAAAAGACGACGGCGAGCACCACGTCGTTACGACGACGTACCTGCGGACGGACCAGCGAGTCAATGGAGAGAAGAACCTGAAACACCGCATGGCCGCAGCGCGCCGAATCCGGATGGTGTCGCCACACTACCGGAATTAGGTGAAAATATTGAAGATGCATCAGAACTTTAT
>PBQX02000044.1:0-10748 GCA_002725175.2 Paracoccaceae bacterium | reverse complement strand
TTTTGTTTTCTGGTATTAATAAGCTTATATCCTAACTTCTTCTTTGATGACTTCTTAACCCTTTTCTTTGTGTGTTTTTTTCCACCCTTTGTTGTTCGTTGTTTCTTTGATTTTGGTTGGTGTTCTGGGGGTTGCGCCGCCCCTATGTCTTCGTCATCGTCGTCCATATGTGCCTGAGCATAGTTCGCCGAGTCGATCTCCATAGGTTGCGGGTAGTTATCGAGAGTTATGTCGTGTTCTGAATCATCTTTTTCAACTCTATCTTGAGAATTTGATTCGGACAATGACATGCGTTGCTTATAGTATTCTTTAGAGGCATTTTTTTTACCAACACTTAATATTTTGTCTTGCAAATTTTTATTTAAATCCACGAGACGCCTTTCCTTCATTTCATATGCATATTTTTTTCTATCTTCAATAGAAATACGATTATCTTCATCTCTCTTTTTTAATATAATCTCTAAATCATCCTTAAAAATCTTTTCAAAAAATTTAATATCTTTAGAAGCACGCATTATCCATTTTTTAAATCTCTGTGTATCACTCGCAGTCGTCTTGATCCCAAAACGCTGCGTAGGTGCTTTGCAGTCTTTTTCTGAATAGATATTACCATGTCTTATAAAACCAGGAATACTATCTTCGTCCCGAATATATATCAAATCATCTAATTCTTTCTTACTTGTTGATGTTTTTTTCTTTCCTTCCCATTTCTTAATAGCATCGTTCAAATTTTTTTTAAATTCATATTTATCCAGAATTATTTTTTTGGCATGAATGTCACCTTTACACGATTTACAGGGGCGGACGATGTGATTATATGATATGTAGTAAGATTTACTTGAGTCTGGACACATGGATGCGTCTTGATTTAACACTTCTGAATTATCTAATTTGGTAATTTTATCACATAATTTATCATCATCAATTTTGTATTCATACATAAGATTACCCGAAGTGTCTAATCCAAAAGATATTAATTTTATTTTTAAATAAAGGTGTGTGTTTTTTATATTTTCAAACTCTCGCTCTAATTTTTTTATTTCGGGCGAGTCGATGCGGGTTTTTCGTGGGGAACGAAGGTTTAAAATGACCTCATCACAATTTTTTAAATATTCTTTATATTCTTTGTTCAGGTCTAACATAATCCTCAATTCATTACAATTATTACATTCTGAATGTTCAATACTTAAAAAATCCCAATTATCCGAATTACCTTTTACCCAATGATTTTTTTTATTTAATTCAAAATGTAATTTATATCTCTTAATCATTCGCCGACTGAATCTCCGAGTTCTTTCATTCGTTTTGTCATTGTAGTAGAACCTGTTGCCACTGTTGTCTCTCTGCCGCGACCACTCATCTTTCAGTTCTGCTTGCACATCTTCACTTTTCAAATCAAAACCAATATTTTCCCACCTATCACTGATATCGCCAGGGTCATAGAGTTCATTAATTATATTATTCACCTTTTTAGCATCTTCCCAAATATCAATATAGTCTTTAGTTTGTTCTATTTCATCTACACGTGTCTCTATGAATTTTATTTTTAATTTTTTTTTACTAATACCAGATATTTTTTTGGACATGTTACCAAGAAATTCGTTCAATTCGTACTGAATTATGGTATTATCAAATTTTTTGTTTTTAGCCAATGATTCGACTGCAGCGTTTCCTTTAAAATAATTATCCTTTATTTTTTTAATTGCGAGCAACAAATAGTTATGATTGTTTCTCATAAAAATATTTATTAGTCTAAAACGAACCATACATATTTTGTTTACCGCTTCAACCATATCTTTAAGACGACTCACCTGAAAAATATTTTTTAAGTTTTTTGCATATTCTAAATTTCTTTCTTTAATTTTGTAGTATTCGTCTTCTCGGTCCAACGCCGATCCTTCAGATTCTACAACTTCTAATACTGTTCTCATAATATTATCTATGACATATCTATCGGACGCATCTCTATCTGATTCTGGTATTGATTGATTATCAATTAGCGGATGAAGAAATTCCGAAATACTATAATTACTTATATCGATATTATTCTCTAATATCTTAATGAAAATTTCAAATAACTTACATAAATATACATCATATCTATCACTAAAATTATCGTTTAAATTAATTCTGTTATATTCGGGTAATCTTCCAAGATATTCTAAAACAGTATTTCTATCATCCGAGGGAAAACCCCTTTGTCGCGGAACTCCCATTCTCGAATAATAAGAATCAATAAAGGGTTTTAAACCTTTTTCAAGAAATTCTATCGGATTAAAACGCTCATTGGTCGTACATCCCGCGAGATTCGAGACCGTCCTCGCATCATCGACTGGGGACTTGAACGGCTTCACCGTATAGTCACTTGGAATATAACGCCTGCTGTTTGCATCCGCATCATATATAAATTTAGAATCCAATACCAAATTACCCGATATATCGCGATATATTTCTGGCAATTTGTCGGACTTAAAATTATTAATTTTTTTCTCTAAAAAACTATATAAATGCCGTTCATGTGACACATTAAATACAATACTAAATACTGCTGGCAATAAATGGTCACATTCGAGTTTATTTATATCTCCCATTGCTTTGTAAGTTATTCCAGTGCCAATAGAATAAATCGGAGGCTCGAAATGGTCACATCTTTCAGGGACTTCTAGAAATTGTCGAAGGATATGGCTCTTGAAAGATTTGTCTTTGTCACGAAATGTATTTTTAATATCTTTTATTATATCTCGTTTAAATACTTCATAATTTAATTTATTTCCCCAATTATAATGTTTTCCTGTAAGACCGGTTACTAAAAATGTTATTATTTCTCTCACACAGATTGCTTGCGTTGGATATTTAAATTTATAATCTTTTAGTAAATTACCACTGTCGTCGAAGTGCTGTCGACTCATATCCGCCGCCGAAGCATTTGACCATTTATCACTGTACATAGCATTTATAACATCATCAAATAAATCCTTCCTTCTATACAATTTTTTTATAATATAATTAAACAAATCATAATAGCTTATAACTCCGTCTGGAAATTCATTTCGAATTTCATCATCTTGTCTAAGTATTTTACAAAAATGTTCCGTTAATATATCATCTGGAATATGAACATTCGATCTGCGTATGGCATAATCAGCGGGACGAGTCCGAATCGCGACGGCTTGATGCAGAGCGCCGCTCCCATCACGTTGATATATTCCGATGCTATGTTCAGTGGCATTACAATGACTCGAGGGTATATCTTTTAATTTTGATTGAATGTATTCTAGTAAATCACTAACTGTAAGTGTTTCAATACTATCGTCATCATCCGAGTCGGACCAATAGATTCTTCGATTATCATCTATCAAATTTCCGCTTAGATCTATTATAGAATTGTCCGTCCTCGGCTTTAAAAAATTATTCATTATCCAATAAAAAAATTGTATCATAGATGTTGTTGCTAAATTGTCGTAATATTCATATTCAAAGTCCCTTTCTTTCTTCTCTCTTAGCCGTTTCGCGTTCTCGATGCCGCCGAACCCCGCTGCGTCCTCCACGCGCAACGATTCTCTTAATTCTCTTATTAAATTAGGTGTATTTTCATCTCCTTGTCCTTTGGGTATATCATTTACATACTCGATATGGGCTTCTCTTTCCATTCTTAAGTCAATTTCTTTTTGATTTTCGGTATATCTTTCCGAGTGTTTTCCATCGAAATAGAAATATCCTTTCTCAAATACTTTTTCTAGTTTTTCTTTCTGATAATCATCAAATGATTTATTACTTTCGGAATTACTTGCCATTATAAATAGTAAATAAAAAATTTAAAATTTTAACAAATCCAAAAAAATGAACCCATATGTTGTTAATAATATTGGCTGGTAGCAAACGGGCATGCAGACTCGACCAAAGTGTTTACTTTAGACAGTAACTTGTTTGTAAACATTGTTTATGCATTATCAATGCAAAATTATTACAAATGCATTAGCATTTGCGCATTAATGTGTAAACGTCCTTTTTTTATGAGAATATTCTCAATTATTATTAAAGACTATCATTTTATAATCGGATTTAATTCGTTTTTAATTTATATATAAGAAATGCAATTTGCATGATATATAAATATATAAGATATGAATAATATTTATTGTCTTCATTATTTATTACCAGGAAACCAGTTATTAAATAATAAAACATTCAAGAAATATTATGACTCTATTCAAGGAGAAAAACGTATTACAAGTTCAAATCATTTATTGATAAAAATAGAAGATTCTATTCACTATAAAATTCTATCTCAAGAATTTGATTTTGATGTATACGAACTTTATGTCAGGATGACAAAACAGAACGAACATAGTACAATGACTTACAAGAACCTTATTAACAATTTTGATATTTCAAAAATGAAACATATTGAAATACATAATATATATCATGATGGTGTACGATACAATGTTATTAGAGATGGTTTGCATCGAATATCAATATTGAAGTTCAATAATATTGCATTTGAATACGAAAAACATATTACAATGATATAACTTCTTGTAATAATTTATTCCATTTTCTTACACATTCTTTATATGAAACTGACTCCAAAATAAACTCACGAGGTCTAAATGAATCTATTTTATTCATAAAAGTCTCATAAGATTTTGATAACATGTGCGCATCGTGAAATGATATAAATTGGAAAGTATATGAACTACTTCCAAAAGCTGAGCATATATCGCCGCGTCCAGCAGAAAGACGTGATTAAAATTTTAACAAATCCAAAAAAATGAAATCATGTGTTGTTAATACTAATAAAGGAAATTCGGGCATGCTCCCTAAAGTGTTTACTTTAGACAATAACTTGTTTGTAAACACCGTTAACGCCATTTTAAATTACACATAATTATTTAGAAATTATGGTGTATTGCGTTAACGTCCTTTTTTTATGCGGTCAACGGCGTGGAATCCAAAAAAATGAATGTATATACTTGGTAAGCAAATGAAGTGCAAATAATTATAAAAATGAAAAGAATTGCACAAAAACACAAAACAAATTTAAGTAAAAACCTTAGACGACGCCGTCGTCAAGAAAAGCAGATTCAAAAAGTAGAACGCTTTATTCAAAACAAAAATAGAAGAAATAGAAGAATATTGTTTAAGGAATGGGCAACATATGCTTGGAAAAGATATAATCGAACACTCAAATTACATGGAAGAATTGCAGCTTTAGACATTAATGCCGTAAAAGCAATTATTAGAAAGGATAATCAAAATCCAAAACACTTACTGAAATATTCGTTACCGCAATTATTTGAGTTCAGAGGAAGAGAAAACCGGAGAGCTGGTTTTAAATTTAGACCTCTAAATTACTTTAGAAAGATAAACTCCGGAGATTGGGCCTATTTTGATGATGTATTACGTGAGGGATGGTATGAAAATAATGAATGGGACGCGGAGGCCAATAACAACCCTATAACATATTCGGGTTCTGATGATGATCCTGTATCACATTATACATATTTTAATAATCATGGAACATTAAGAGAAAGATTTATTAATAAGGAAAAAACTACTATACGATTGTTAAGATTTTTCCTGAAAAAAGGTTGTGATGCAAATGATGAAAACTTCATAAAAAATTTGATATTCAAACACAAATATCATTGTAGAACATTCTTCTTAAAGATTCTTGAAATGTGCTATAAATATGGACTAAAACCAAATACTATAATAAAAGTTTTAAAAGAAAGAGATTGGGAAAAAGAAATAATTGGAATAATTTACTATATAGGTCCGGTGTTAATTGAACATCGCAACAGACTAAAAGTAAAAGATACATCGAATTTATGCATGAGTTGGGCATCAAAAAAGAATTTCTTAGAGGCACTCACTTATAATAAAGGGAGTTTATCACAATTAAATGATGATGTAATTGGAGTAATCACATCGTTTGTTTACTTCATATGATTTTATTCATCATCGTATTTTAGATACATGACGTTTAGTGGTTTAGTTCTACCAAGACGCTGTGCTCTTCCGATGACTTGTTTTCTCATATCATTGTTTCTAAACTTATGATAAATAACAAGATCCGTTGTCATATGTAAATCAAGACCTGCACCAAAGTTGGATGTATTTAACAAAAGTACCTGAATGTCTCCATCTCTAAACTGTTTTAAAATTTTTTCTTGTTTGTTCAATGTTCCAATAAGCTGTGAATATTTAATATTTTTTGTGTTTAATTTGTATGAAATCTCTTGAAATGTAGCACTATATTCAGAGAATACAAGGAATCTTGAATCGGCGTCCATATTTGATAATATATCCATTAGTGTTTGACCTTTGGATTTAAGTTTATTTTCCTCTTCATTTTCTGTTTCTTTATTTTTCTTATAATCTGTATCATCTACACTTACATGAAGTGTTTTATCACAATTAATGGTTTTACACATCGGACACCGTTTTTCTCTAGACATATGTATAGACATTAAAATGCATTCAAAACAATATGAATTCTGACAACATCCTGTAATAGCAACCGGAACAGATACCTCATCTAAACAAATTGGACACATACTTTTAGTGTTACCAACTCTTTCAATAATTGAATTAATCCTGGTGTTAAGAGAACTAAGCTTGGTTTTATGAACATTTATTCTGGTTTCTCTTTCATTATCACTAATATTTCTAAGCTGTTGTAATCTGTTAATTTCCAATTCTTCATTATGAGCACTATCTTTCAAATTTTGAACCAATGCATCCAGAATATTGGCATTTGAATCAGCATTGCAACTTAGTGTTGCAATAGCACCCGAAATGTCATTTGCACGTAATGCTGTAAGTGCTTCTTTTGTTAGATTTTCGCGAATATGTCTATATAAATGAGGAGATTTACATTTATAAGATGTTTCGATATATGGTGGTAATTTTAGTGATAAATCGACAAATGCATCTTCATTTTTAATAATTAGCTGTTGTACTAAATTAGTATTTCTATACGGTAATGTTCTGATAAATTCCTTTAAGTAAGTACGGTATGGATACAATATATCGCGTGGAGTTGCACAAATCAACCAAAGAAACTTGGCATTAGGAAGTTGTTTAGAAAGAGCAATACTTTGTGGTTCATCTATAATTACTCTGTTAAATACAATTTTGTTTTCAAAACAATTATATTTTTTAAACATATTGACAGATAATAGAATAACTTTCGCATTTGGTAAACAATATGTATTATTTTTAACAATCAAATCCATATGTGCTTTCTTATTAATTACAATAAAATCTAGGTCCTTGTACAATTCAAGATGTTTTTTCCATTGATTAATAAGACTATGTGGAACTAAAATTAGATTTGAGTCAATAAATTTGTATTGGTCGTGTAATATAACACTTGCACTAATTCCGAATGGTGAATAATAATATCCAGATTCTGTTGACGATATGAAAGAATATTCTTTCTTTTTTAAATCATTATTATGTGCTATCAATGAAATCATTGCAAGAGTTTTACCAGCTCCAACTTTATCGGAATAAATACCCATATTACTATTCATTAATATTGTAACGGGTGTTTCAGGAGGCCAAAATGATGAATTTGCTGCATCTGGTGTATAATAGCGTGAGCGATTTGAAAATGGATCTGATAATCTCGATACATCTATTTTCAATTTATTTGTTCTTTCTAATTTTGTCATTGCATAAATTGCTTTCTTTTGATGTTCGAATAAATTTTTTGTAATACATGATGGTTGGTCAATTTTCTCAGAATTAGAATTCAAATATGCCATTTTGTATTAGTCTATGTTAATCAATATACATTTAATAGCAATCATTTTTTTCATATATATATAATTTATTGGAGTAATTCATCCGCTAGTCCATATGCCAAGCATGTTTCAGAATCTAACCACAAATCGGTAGAAAGTAGACTGTCTAAAGTTTCTCTATCAATATTTGTATTTTCCATATATATTTCTCTAACTGCATTCATAAATACAGACAAATTATCGACTTCGTTTTTCAATTCATTGTATTTTCCGGCGGCTGCGCTAGATAGCTGATGAATTAATATAGACGAGTGTTTAGTCATAAATCTTTTATCACCACATACAGAAATTAAGCTTGCTGCAGATGCACAATAACCGTCAACATAAGTATAAATTGGAGTTTTTGTATTTTTTATGAGATCACAAATATAAAATGCCGGCATAAGTGAGCCGCCACTAGATTGTATGTGTAAATGAATCTTTGGATTATAATCTTCATGGAGAACTTTTAATTGTCTTGCTTTTGTATCCATATAACCGATTACTTGCGATAATTCCAAGCATGATTGTTCGGATACAGGTCCGTAGAATTTAATTTGCATGGTATCTTCAAAAGCTGGTAATTTAAATGTGTTTTCATTTTCAGCAGAACCACTTTTATCTGGTGTTTTCATCCTTTTATTAGGATTTCCTTTTTGACCAGCAAGAATATTTGAATAACCAATATTTAATCCATGAACTGGTTTAAATACTGCTACACAAAAAAAAGCAATCTTTATAATTGCTTTCATGAATGTATAACAATATTGGATAAAATAAAACGTTCCGTTTAAAATTAACGAGTTCCTGATACAAAAAACAACTTAACAGTAAATCGAATAACATATTAATATGTTAAAATGAATTTCCTTGATGCTTTAAAGAAGACACCAGGAGATTTTGTAGAGAAGGAGGTTATTCTAAAGAAGGAAGAGGTTGCAAACGTATTAAGTGACGAACAAAATTTTATGTTAAATAAAGAAGATACGTTGTTGATAAATGTTATTGAAGATCTAAACAAATTATGTAATAATTTTATAGAAGAGTCACTAATACCAGATGAACCATTACTTATGCGGCATCACACTGGATTTGATGATTTTAAACTGAAACTTTTGGAAATATTTCAAGACAATGTTGGTGTGGAAATTACTGAATTAGATGACGAGTCTGATGGTGAATCGGATGTCGATTCAATTGATATGTTATATGAAACTGATTATAATTAACTTAAAACTAACTTCAGAATATTCTACATATGAAAAAATATTTGTTGATAATATCTTCAGTAACAGCATGGTTCATGCCGATCGACGCACCGAGCAGATTAATTCCTTTATATGCAGGTTATGTACCGGATGGTATTGAACCGGAGGAATACGAAAAAATAAAAAAAAAGGAGGCTACGGCTTCAAAGAAAACTGATAGAAAAACATATAAGTCACGTTCTTTTAATTCTTTTGTTGAGGCAATGGAGAAAGGTCAAGCAACACATCTTTTTCCAGTTGATCCGAGAAGGATAAAGTCAGGTGAAGTTCCTATTGAGGATGTACCGTATATGCAACGTTCTGGTGGAGCTTGGGATGGTAGTGATTTAAAGGGTGCTGCTTTAAGAAGAGCAAAGAAGAAACAGTCTATGGGGTATTATAGAGCTGGAAAATGGTTAAAATCGGATTTTGAATATGAAAAACGTGAAAAGAAGGAAAAGAGATTGATATGGTTTTTTAGTAGGAGGGATTCAGAAGATACTGTTAAAGATAGAGCAAAGAGAAACAAGATATCAAACGATGAGCAATTATGGAGAGATGCTGGTGCATTATCATCTAAAGAAGTTTCGAAACTTAAAAAGATAAAATTCTTTTTTAATAAAAAAGATTAATAATACGTTGAAGGTATTTGTTTTATTTTAAAACTCTTCCTATGATGTTCTGTAAATCCATGCTTAAGTATTCCATCAATGTGTTTTTTTGTACCATAACCCATATTTTTTGTCAAATTATATTTTTCATCTAATTCGGGATGTTCTTGACACAAATCTGTAATATACTTGTCATGTGATACTTTAGCAATAATAGATGCCATACCTATTTCATCATGTATAGCATCTCCTTTTACAATGCATGTATGTGGAATAAAATCATCTTTTCCTAGATATGGTTGAAAATAACTTCCATCAACATAAATTTCGTCAAATGTACAATTTAATTTGTCCAAAGCCCTATGAAATGCAGTCATTGTTGCATTTAAAATGTTATGTTTATCAATTTCGTTGGAGTCGGCTATACCAATAGCCCAATCTGCACAATTCTCTGTAATATATTCGAATAATACTTCTCGCTTTTTTGCAGAAATACGTTTAGAATCCCAACTTTTTATTGAGACAGGTGGTTCTATTGGAACATTTTCAGGCCATATCACTGCTCCTGCGTATACAGAACCAAAAAAAACCCCTCTAGCACATTCATCCATATAAACGATAGTCATTATATTCATAACATAAAATTTTGTTTAAGTCTAATATACAAAAGAATACTAATGCAGTTGTTTATAAAATTTTCTGGTAAAAGCGAAGTATATGATGTTGATGAAGCTCTTACAATTCCTCAATTGAAACATGTAATAGAGGATAATACGTATATTCCAATTGATTCACAATATTTGGTATGCAATAATAGAATTCTTAATAAAGGTACTCTTGAAGACAATGGATTAGAAAATGAATGTAATATATACTTGAATTTACGAATAAAAGGTGGAAGTTGTCGTTATAAAAAAGCAACTTCCAGATTACGTTGGAAAACGAAGTTAAAAAGAATGAGAAGACTGAAAAGAGCTCGTAGAAAAAATAGACTTCGGAGTAGATAAATGCATTGCTGCGGCGAAGCCGCCTGACCTTTCTATTTGTCTCTTATAAAATACAACTGGCGTGCTGCGGCGAAGCCGCCTGACCTT
>PBQX02000076.1:0-5960 GCA_002725175.2 Paracoccaceae bacterium | reverse complement strand
GGTGGAAAAAAACACACAAAGAAAAGGGTTAAGAAGTCATCAAAGAAGAAGTTAGGATATAAGCTTATTAATACCAGAAAACAAAAATAACCTGTATTCTAATTAAAAATGAATTAAATCCAATTATAAAATGATATTTAAACAAATTTCTTATATATTTATATATCATGCAAATTTTTGTTAAAACGTTGACGGGAAAAACGATAACTCTTGATGTTGAATCTTCTGATACGATAGATAATGTCAAACAGAAAATTCAAGACAAAGAAGGCATTCCTCCAGATCAGCAAAGGCTTATATTCGCTGGCAAACAATTGGAATCCGGGAGAACATTGGCAGATTATAACGTTCAAAAGGAATCCACGCTCCATTTAACAAACTAGATGGGAAAAGTCACCTGCTCAATGTAAAAGGCTCTGCATTGAGGAAAACAGTTAGAATCCTTTTTAAATTCAGTGGCTAGTATCCTTATAGGATGCAAGACGGCTTATAAATCGGGGAAGCCCTGAGAGCCTTGAGTACGACTTTTAGAGGGGAAACCTTCTAAAATAGGTGGGGTAATGACCTAACTCATCGTAAAAACCTCAAGGATTGGGTAATCCGTAGCAGAAGTGCCTAAGTTCATTATGATAGAATATGGCACTGCTTCAGAGACCGCACGGTCGTCGGGTATAAATGATGGTTTAACCAGCCAGATATACCTTAAGATACAGTCCGCCCCCTATGGAAACATAGGGGATAAGCGTAGTTTTACGACTAAGAGGGGGGCCAGGTGGAGGATGATAGGTATAAAATATAGGAAAAAAGTTCTTATAATTAAACTATGACGGTCTACATCGACTAAAAAATGATTTAGACTTGACTTGATTATAAAATAGCTTTTCATTTAAGATAAAACAATCTTAAAACCAGATGTAATGTTATATAAGATAGAATTCATATCATTTTATAATGACGAAAAGGTACGAACATACATTTCAGGATGGTGTGGAAAGAAAGTGGTGTGGAAAATGTAAAAAATATGTAGATATTAAAGATTTCAATAAAGCGAAAACTTGGGATAAACTCAGACCTACCTGTAAAATTTGTCTTAAAGATGAAAGACGTCTTAATAAAGACAAAATAAGGGAATATAATGTACAATATTGGAAAGATACACACGAAAAGCAATCTATACAAAACAAAATATGGAGACAAAATAATAAAGGGCATACAAGAGAATATAACAAGAAATATAGAGAATTACACGGAAAAGAAATTGATAAAAGAAATTGGCAAAAGAGGAAAAACAATCATGAATACAGAAATTATCAAAAAGAATATCGTAGGAAATATGAAAAAGAAAAACGTAAAAGTGACATGAATTTTAAACTAAAAGCAAATATATCAAGACGAATTCGTGAAAAAATGTCTGCAACTGGTGGTAAAAAAGATAAAACTTGTAATCTCATTGGTTGTTCAATTTATCAATTAGAATGTCATATTGAGAAAAAATTTGAAGAATATATGAACTGGTCAAATTATGGTAATTGGCATATTGATCATATTATTCCTTGCAATGCATTTGACTTAAATAATGAGTTTGAAAAAAGAGCATGTTTTCATTACACTAATCTCCAACCACTTTGGGCATCTGATAATATCAAAAAGGGTGATAAATATTGTGAAGAAGAAAAAAAGGATTTTCTAAATTGCTATACAGAGATGTCTTTATAAATATTTAAGATAAAACAATCTTAAAACCAGATGTAAGGTTATTTCTTATAAATCTGAATTGGAAACACTATCTACATCAAATGAAAAGTTTCTAATTAAAGAGAAACATTACTTCCAAGCTTCATGAAGCTTGCGCTTGGTCCGACTAAAAATGATTTAGACTTGACTTGATTATAAAAAATAATATGCATTAAAATAATGGAAAGTAACACAACTATTCAAGATAATAATCCTGAGAAAAGAGCTATTATTCCAGATATAATATCACAATTAGATTATGGAGATAACGATCCAAATTTAAGTAGCGAATCAGTTATGTATACACCAAAAGATGAAAGAACACCTTCCGAATCACTTAAAAAGGCAAAAGAATTAGAGAAATCATTACCCATTTCCAAGAAAGAGAAGGCAGCCGTCGATGCTTTATTAGACATGTATGTGTTAGATGAGACAAAAGAGAAGGAAATAGCAATGAATATTGATAAAAAATCAAGAAAAATACGTAAACGTTATACATCTTCACCAAGTAATTTGGTATTAAAATTAAGTATTGAAAAAGATGGTAAATACAAACTAAAAAGAGGTGGTAAAAGAAGAAATAGAAAAACAATACCTTTAACACAATACGGTGGTTCTCCACAAAATGAGTTTTATAATGCTGTACGCAGGGCTGCGTATGACGAAGGAGTAGACGATATGTCTTCTATTGACTTGCTCAGAGTATTCTTATCACGACCAGACATTAATGCTCGATATCTGGTAGATTCTGATACAAGTGATGACGATTCTGATACAAGTGATAACTATCCAAATGATGAAAATTTCACAGCTCTTTTTGTTTGCTGTTTGATAAAAAATCCCGAAGTAGTTAGATTTTTATTAGAAAACGGCGCAAAACTTATGGGTCAGGAGCTTTTGGCATTGATAATGCATAATCATTTTCCAAATCCAATACAGGAAGAAAACATAAACCTTGAAATCGCAACTATGTTACTTGACCATGAACATACTTATGATGTTCATAACGATAATTACGAAGTCTATCGCCTCGACTCCGTCTTGCTCGACGACGACGACGATCCACCGGTAGCATTGAGAGCCCGCTCGCGGGCTCTGCCGCGCGAATTTGATGGCACTCGTCTAGCTTACGTCAATTCGATTAATTCCATGAACTCGGCGACGGCGCTACATTACGCTGCGGCTATACCTCAACCTAGTTTAGTTAGACTTTTACTTGAAAGAGGAGCAAACATAGATGCAGTGATGATGAGAGGCGGCTTCATGGGTATAACTCCAATAATGCTCGCAAAATACGCTTTGGAATTTGAGCGAACGAGCCTCGTGGAGCTTGGCGACGGCTACTTGACGCGGGCGACTGAAATAAAGATTTCTAAATTAGAAGAAACAATATCAATACTAAACAAGCACTATGCTAAAAGAAATGCAAAACAACATCTTGTAGACCAAATGGGTCCTCCTAATATGAAAGATCTTAAAACAACTGCAGAACTTCCGCGTGGTAGACGGGTTACAGCAAACACTGACGATTACTCCATTCAAGATGGAGATGGTGTAATAAGAAAGAAAATTAAATCCTATTTAGGTGGTAATAGAACAAGAAATCTTCTTAAATATAAAATTAAAGAATCTGTTCTCTCATAAAATCATAAATGTTAGGATATCCTAGTTCTGACATTGTGAAAGAAAATGTTGAAAATGCTAATTCAAATTGAACATATTTGTTGTTAAAGTTGGTACCATATTTTCGAGAACAAGTAGCAAGTTCCGAAACACATTTTGGTATATTTGGATCTGAATCGAAATTATTTTCAAGTATTTGAGAAATATCATCTACAAAATCATGCCTCTTTAGTCTAATTCTCTTCTCAGTCATTTTTGTTACATACAATCTTGCTGCTTGGTGCCATTCACGTTTCAAAATATGAGTATTATAATTTAATAAAACTGCTCTTTCAAAAGAATTTAAAACGCCTGTTAAACCATAATCAATTATTCCAATACGATAATTGTCTAAAAATATAATATTTCCTTTATGCAAATCAGAATGCCAATGGCCGTCTATAAAAGAACTTTCAAAAGAAAATTTCCATAATATACGACCATATTCCAACCTCTCTCTGCTATTTATATTTTTTAAACTATTACCAATAAGATATTCTTGAGCAATAATATTTTCATTTGACAAATACCTATAAACCTTGGGTATTACTATTTCATTATTGTTTCTATATTTACTATAAAAATATTCAAGTTCATCTAATTCTAATTCAAAATCAGTTTGTCTGAGTAATGTGTCTTTGATTTTCTCTAATTTATTATCATAATCAATTATCCCAAATTTTGAAAAAAACCAGAGTATTGAATATAAATTATCATACGATTCAATAAGTGTTTTCTCAATATTTTTTCTTTTTACTTTTAAAAGCAAAGTTTTATCTTTCAATACACATGAATATGTAACAGCAATACAACCACTACCAATTCTAATTGGTTGTGATTCATAATTTATATATTGTTTTACATATGATAATATTTCATTTTCATCATTGTTATCATTAATAATAACATTATCTGTTAGTTCCGATAAGGCTTTGCATATATTTGGTTTTAAGATATCGCGTCGATGACTAAGGACTTGACCAATCTTTATACCAGTAGGTCCAAAAAAATAGAATATATTTCTAATACTATTTCCTTCTAAGTCATCGTAGCTATTAAATCGATAATAACATATTCGCATTCCTTCAAGAAATACCTTAAGAATCAATTTAATAGAATCAAACATTATAATTAACAAGCAATAATTCTTTAACTTTTTAAACTCAAAAAAAATGAACTGATCCACATGCGAATAGAAATATCAAAATGTTAACGCCGATCCCACCCAATAGTTTTGTAAATGAGTTAATAGAAATATCACGCGATCGTTCCAATGAAATTAGAATTCAAAAAGAACTTGAACGAGAAAATAGAGAGAAACGAAAGAAGGAGGAATATGATAAAATGATGATTTCAATTACAAACATATATTATGATAAATTGAAGGAACTGTTTAAAAATACTGCTCAAGATGGAAAAAATACAGTAAAATTTACATTTGATAGAAAAGACTTTGAAATTAGAGAACCATGGATTGCGTGGCCGAATCAGATCGCAACTCGATGGTTTGGTGAGATTAGTGATCCTGAGTCAAAGTATTTACACGGTAGAGAACACTTTAAAGGTATTTCTATTAAAGCTGGCCGTCTCGACGAGGGTGGTCGACCTAACGAGTGGTTCAACGCTGAATTTAGTTGGGAAGTCGTAGACAGAAGTTGGTCAAAATATACCGGAGTCCATAAAATATGGGATGAAGGAGATACAGGATATAACATATCCTGGACTGCAACCAGCATAACACCACGTTCTGGAGAAACTAGTCCTTATATAATTGGGAATTACAGTACTGAAATTGAAGCTGCAAGAGCCTATGATAAAGAATGTATTAAACTCGGATTTAAGACTACTTTTAATTTTCCAATAGAAAACTATCCAGGAATAGAACCCGAAAAAGTAGAATCATTGACTCCAAATGAAGAGTTATCACAAGAAAACACAACGACAGAGGAGATGGAAACAAAACGTCGAAGAACAATAACAGAACCACCACCTCATCCATATAGATAAAAGTGTTGAAATTATCGAAAATTCGGGAAAATATCCCTTTTTTGAAAAAATTTCAAAAAGGGGGGGTAATCAGAAAAATGCAAAAATCACAAAAACACAAAAAAACACAAAAAATCGGGATGGGAGAGAAAGGGCGAATGGTATATAACCAGAGAAAATGCGATTTTTAGTGAGTTTGGGCAAAAATGGGCTGAATATGGGCAAAAACGGGCTAAACTGGTCAAGAAGGGGGAGAAGTAGAAAATGAGTCTATTGGCGTTATTTGGGGATAATGGGGCGTTCAAAAAGCGCTCTTAGAACGCCCCTATATCCCCAAACAAACCATTTTTGACCATTTTGCGACCATTTTTACCATCATCTGCCCTAAAATCACCAAATTACATATATGACCATTCCCCCAATTTTACCATAATCTGATTATATCGTTTTTTTACCATTTTGCCCTTTTCTTACCATTTTTATGACAAATCACATCCGCCCCTTTTTGCGATATATAAAAAATCATATTTTTTGAATTTTTTAAAGATTTTTCATTATAGGAACGCCCCAAATTGACT
>PBQX02000115.1:0-10697 GCA_002725175.2 Paracoccaceae bacterium | reverse complement strand
TCGTAAATTTCATATATCAATTTAAAATTTTTGGAAGCCTGCCATTGAGATATCCCACTAAAAAACGAATTAAAACCACTAAAAAAACCAATAAAAGACGTAACGTTTGAGTATTTGTTTTACGATAATTCTGCGAATATTATATAATTCTTATAATATGAGAGTTATGAGATATTTTATAGCTTATGCTACTTATGCTGCGGCGTTTGTGCAAAAACCATATTTTTTAAAACACAACAGTCGTATTTATCAAAACCCTGGTGAAATCTATACTGTAGAGCAATTAGATAGATTAAAAGATGCACTAAGAGATATTCTTAAAAATCTTGGTAAAAGTTTAGAACCTAGGAAACAACAGTATCCAGAACTAATTCCTATTCCAGTTTTAACTCCAGAGGAAGAATATATTCAACGCAAAAAAAATGAAAAAAGAGAATATGATTATTAACTGTATAAATGTATCTTGCAAAAAAAATGACATCATTTCTGTTCTAGATATGTATATGAATAGTAGAAGAATCAACAAAAATCAACAAAAAAATGGATAAAAAAGACACAATATGTGCAGATAATCGAGAGATTATGGATTATATATTTGACAAAAAAGAAGATATTTCAAACGAAATATACGTACATTTGTCAAATCTGCTAAAGAAACGCGAAGATAAGAAATCAGATACTACAAAGTACTTCAAAATCAAGTATTCTTTAACAGAAGTCATTTCTATTGCTCAAAACTTTCCAGTGGAAAGTGGTTGTGATTGTGAAATTTCATCAACGAACAAAGGTCTTAACTTAACAACAAGATACATAACTGACACAAGAGAATCTATATTGAAAGGAGTCACAAGACCTTCATATAGATTGCATTTTGATGACATTTTAAAAGGAATTGTTCAACTAAACCACGATGAAGAAGATGATACGTGGTCCCCTGGACTAAAAGCTGGTCTAGTTTTAGTAAATACCCGCAATTTGCATGGTGAGTATCAAGAGGATGTATCCCATGTCACGTCAACTATGACTATTCTGTCAATTGAGGATTTTAATCCAATTACAGATACGCCAGTCGCTGGACTGTTCGAATCTCAGTAAGAACATCAAGAAAAACGCTTATACGTACATAAGGCTAGATTATTGTAAATTTGTTTTTTTATTATCATTTTAATCCGTTTGAAAAGATTTATTCGTAATCCATTCTATGACCTGCGCGGGCGATATAACTTTAACATATGTCATACCGGCAACTCTCTTTGGAACCGCATCTATGCTTGTATACATAATAGGAGTTCTGATTACAATATTATTATTTGAGTTAATAACGTCAAGATCATTAGAGGTCCATTTTAATCCATCTTCTTTTTTCTCTGCAAAAATGACTATATCTTCTCCAAATATAATTTTTTTGCCATTCTTCTTATATTCATTTTGTATATAACTGGATAATTTATTGAAAGTTTCTTCAAATATGTATTCGTTCATTTCTTTTCCTATATTTGGAGTTCTACATTTTTTAAAGGATTCGGAGCTTTTCAATTTGAACCACCAATATTTTGAAAAAAAATCAGTAGATTTATTAAGATTAATATAAGAATGAGTAACAACCGTATTGTTTTTATCAATAAAAGGTTTAGAATAGATAAAATCTTGCTTTGATGAGTAATATTTATTTATAACAGAAATGTCTTTATTGTTAGATAATATTCCCTGAAGATTTTGAGAAATATGATTCATATAATTTGGTTGTGTTACTTCAAGAAATAATTTATTGGTATTTTTATAAAAAAGCACATTATAAAACAATAACGTTGGAGAATACATCATAATATTCAAATATTAGATGACTAAGACTTATTTTCTTTTCCAATATTTCTTTAATTATCTATAGATGAAATTATCCTTTGTTAACGCATTAAATTCATCTTTAGTCAGAAAATCATACGCATTAATCATATTATTATAAATGATCATATTATTGCTTCCAAGGCCGGCGGCGACGCCGAGGCTATTTAATTCTTGACACACTTTTACATATTCATCTGGATTAACATTCTTATTCGAAGTAATTTTCATGAAATCGCTTCTAATAAGATTTTTTTTATGAACTACAAATCTATAAGGCTTTTTATAATATGTCATTGCATCATTAAACATAATATAGATACAAAATACAAGAAGTCGATACATAATATTCAAGTTACGTATTTAAAACATACAAATCGCTATTCATTTTTATTGATATACTACAATTTATATATTTTATAATATAATGATATCAGGTGCATACATAGTTGTATTTGTTTTAATTGTATCAATAAGTTTGTGTACTTATATAAATCAGAGGGAAAGCTTTTCTGTAAATGACACAGAATATGTAATGTATAAAGGAAAGAGAGCCATGGATAATGATCCATGTCCACCTTTAAAAGTTAAAGAATGTCAGCGCTTCAATGGTAATAAAATGAGCTGTCTAGTATCTGCAGCTCATGACGGTCGTTTTTGTCAATGGAAATCTGATAAACAAATGTGTAAAACGACCGGAGAAAAATGTAAAACACATAAAAACAAAATCATAGACAAAGTTTACAGAATAGAACTTCTCCAGAAAATGATACCAAATCTGAAAGAAGAAATTCAATCGGAATCACAGGTTATGAAACAGATGGAACAAAAAATTCAATCGGAAACGCGGGTAATGAAACGTAAAATAGCAAATCTGAGAAAACTTGAATGGTATATTAAAATTCAAAAAAAACAAATATTACAAGAGCATACAAGACAACGTGAAGAAGAAGCCAAGAGAGCGGCTGACGAAAAGGCTACTGCCGAGGCTGAAGCTGCCCTGGGGGCGAAGCTACCGCGGCCGAAGCCCGTTTCTCCTAAACCGCCACGGCCACCAACCGTTTCTCCTAAACCGCCGCCGCCCCGCAACCGCAATTTATCGAAATCAGTACTCGAATCACTGCCATCGAACATTCGGAGATGTGTACTAGACGCAGGAAAAGGAGACCGTGGTCAGTCTCGTCTTGATTGGTGTAGAAGAAATGCAAATTCGTAGACATCCGGGCGACAAGCCGATGCTCAGGTCTGAACCTCAATTAGTGGTAAAACCAAATCACTAAATTTTAAATATTTAATATCCATACCAGCAGCAGTATCTAGTAACGTTTTTTTTCTTTCAGAAATATTTTCACCAAAAATTTTTGTATTTCCAAGTGTATATTCATATTCTTGATAAGCAACAAGAACAATATATAATGGTTTCCCATAAAGTACTGGAATATCACTGTATTTATACATAACACCTAGTACTTTTTCTCCAGCACTTCCTCCTGTTGTCCAATTTCTTGTTTTAACTTCATAAATTGCATCATCGCATTCCCAATCTGGAATATATCCATCTTTTTTTTCTGGTTTTCTAGGATTCTTACCTAATAATTTTAGAACGTCTCGTACAAGATTTTGTCCAAGAGTAGTTGACCAGTTTCCATTGTCTTTTTGATTTATAATTGAATTTCCCCATTCAAATTCCTTCTTTTTTGCCTCATCACGCAGCTGTTTTACAGTACCGCGCTGTGTTCTGCTAAATTTTGTTGTTAAACCATTTGGATATGGATGTATAGACCAGTTTATTATTTCTTTCAGGCGTTCTGTAACAATTGTTTTAAATTTAGTCATCTTGGTCATAATATTTTGTTTTGAATTTATGTTCATTTTTATATCATAAAAATGAAATATATAAATATATTTATAAACAAAGGATATGAAACCAATTATTAAATGGGTTGGAGGTAAAACACAAATTCTAGACGAAATATTTGAAAAATTTCCAAAAGTTATTAATAATTATCATGAAATTTTCTTAGGTGGTGGTAGTGTATTATTTCGTCTTCTTGATAGAATAAAGTCTGGTGATACAATATTGAACGATAATATATATTGTTATGATAAAAACAAAGTATTAATTGGAATGTTCAATAATATAAAGAATCATCCGGACGATTTATATAAACATATACAGAATTTTTTGAATACTTATTCAAATATAGACGAGAATTCCCCGCTTAGTACTAAAGAAATAAATTCTTTAAAAACAAAAGAAGAGTTAGTAAAAGAAATGCAGAGGCGACAGCTTTGTTTAAGTGAAGATATTATGGAAATGAAACGCTTATTAATTTCAGAATCAGAAGCTTCAAAAGCTGCCGCAAATGCAGCACGGTCCCGTCGCGGCCGGCACCTGACACCAACGTCATTAGAGAATGCTGTTAAATCTAAGGAATCATATTATTATTGGATACGAAAAATGTATAATGAAACAAGTGAAGATAATTTAAGTTCTGTCCAATGTTCTGCAATGTTTATATTCTTAAACAAGACATGTTTTCGAGGAGTATATCGTGTTGGTCCAAATGGATTCAACGTGCCTTATGGTAATTATAAGAATCTAAAATCGATTATTTCATATGAAGAACTTACAGAAATGAGCAATTCTATTCAAAGAGTTAGGTTTATGGATTCTGTGTTTGCAGATGTCATACCAAACAAAATAGAATCCAATGATTTTGTATATTTAGATCCACCATACGTTCCTATTAACGAAAAGTCTTTTGTAAACTATCAGTCAGGTGGATTTAATGACTCAGAACATAGTTCATTATTTGAAAAATGTCATGATTTGAATAAGAAAGGAATTAAGTTTGTAATGAGTAATTCTGATACAGCATTCGTAAACAATGAATTTAAACAGTATAATATAACCAAAATATTGTGTAGAAGAGCAATTAACTCAAAGAAACCAGATTCTACAGAATATGAAGTAATAATTAAAAATTATTGATGTATACATGTTTGTTTAAAGCATTTTTCATCACATAAATAAACACTTGGATATCCGATCATCGTCCATGGATTTAATTTTTTATTACATACCGAACACTGTGGTCCCAAATAAGAAAAGATCTCATCAATTAGAACCATTGGTAGATTCATTAATATTATATAACACATTATATAAATTTGTATAATATGGAAAATGACAAATCCGTGGAAGAAGTATATTTGGAAGTGGACGACGATGATAACGTAGTTACCACGGAAGTATCTAAAACATCACCCCTTTTAAAAATGTTAGGATTTGGAAATATAACAAAAAATGGAAATATAACAAAAGAAATAGCATTTTTAAGAAGAGAGGTTTCCGAACTTAGGTTGGCAAATAAAATCCTTCAAGAGCGGAATGCATATCTTGTAAAGAAAAATTCTATTCTTTTAGAATATTGTTTTGAGAATAATTTATAATATTTCTTCATTTTCTGGGAGCTGGCGTGCCGCTGCGCAGCAGCCTGACCTTTTACTAGAAACTACATATTAATTAATGTAAAGCATTATGTTGAGGATAGGATGACATTCCAATATACTCACATAATTCAATACAATTTCCATTCACATACACTTTGCCAACCAAAACATCTCCAAATATTGGATAATTTATTAATGATACAGATTCACAAAATAGGCCATATTTCTTCAATTTTTCAATTTTTTTCTCAACATTCTTAACTGATATACTTATTGTATCTGGCAATGAATATTCACTTTTATTATGTGTGTTTGATTTAGACTCAACTAATGTAAGAACGAATTTATCCTTTGGTAACTTTACTAAAGCAACTACAGGCCACACTGCCGGATCGGTGACGCGTTCGTGAAATAGTAAATCAGTAAAACCAATTAATTTTAGTGCATTATAATCTTTACTATAACTACTAATATTGAATGTAATATGAAACATATGTGGATCACTTATTCTGTAAAAAAATCTAATACAACGTATAAAAATATTATACAATGACATTGAAAATTCTATAAAAGATACGTTAAATCCATCTGGATCACTATAATTTACTATATCATATCCATTACTGCTTTTATTTGAGCTAACTGGATGAATATCTAATTTTTTTAATTCATTTGCCATCGAGTTCACATCAAATGTGAATATACATAATTGAGATGTATCAGATTGAGTACGTGATACCATTAAAGCATCTTCTTTCAGTAACAATAGTGGAGAATATACACCTCCCTTAATAAACTGAGAACTGTTTACGCGTGGTCCCGTTTCTATAAATCCTATTTTTTTATACCATTCCAATGATTTGTCTAAATTTTGTACAATAATTGTGAAATGAGAAATGCAGTCATATGGAGGTGCGCCGCGCGTCGCGCGCCGGGCAAAGAAAATGTTGTTTAACAGCCTGTCTTTGACATAGTCTGGTATTGTATTCAATAATATTGAAATAATTTTTGATAAATATCCACTTAAAATTCTATTTGGTGGATTTGAAACAGTTAGTGCACACATTATATCCCAAACGGTATCTTTTTCATCAACTATTACTTTTTGTATATTATTTTTTATTTTCCTATGAGTTTTTTCAGCCCAACTGTTTCCATAGTTTAACGTTCTACCTTCATCAGCATTTTTAAAGGTTGTTAACCATTTATCCGCAAAAGAAGATGCAAATGGTGTTTTTGTAATACTTGGTTGTATCAGAACAACTTTCACATTAAAATCAAGCATTTCGCAACGCAATGAATCAGAAAATGATTCTAAAGCATGTATTGCCGAAGAATAAGCAGACATACTAGGTAGACTTGTTAATCCATCAGCACTTGTTACATTTATAACACGACCATTTGCTTTTTTTAATTCTGGTAATAGTCTGTATATTAGTACTACTGGAGCAAAAAAATTCAAATCCATTGTTTTCTGATATACTTCTGTTGGAAGCCAATCTATATTACCAGATATACAAATACCAGCATTATTAACAATTGAATATAAGCCGCGATTTTTTATTATTTCCATAGTTGTATTTACTACACTATGTCTACCATCCTCGTCTGTTAAATCTGCAACAACTGTTGTTATTTTCTTATATGCTCGTAATCTTTTTTCTTTATTTACTTCAGCAGCGCCCGCTTCTGTATAGCATACTGCAATAATTTCAAAACCCAGCGATGAAGCTGAAAATACAAGTTCTTTACCAAATCCACTATCACATCCAGTTATTAATACGACTTTTTCAGATATTTTTTCAATATATCCTACCGGATAAATTCGTATGTATTTAATAAACGTACAATAAAACAAATATGAAATATAACTTACTACTCCAAATTGTATTATGTTAATCATAATATATTAGTTTATTCAAAGACTGTTTATATTACATCCTCATACCACCATCCATCCTCAAGACTGCACCATTTAAGAATGGATTTACAATAATACTTTCTACAAATTTAGCAAAATCTTCAGGAGTTCCTTGACCAATATTGTCATATGTAGCTGGTGGATAATATCTATCTATAAAATCTTTTTGAAATTTCTTAATTTGTTCTGGATCATCAACACCATATCCATCTTTAATTCCTTGTATTTGCATGTTTGTTTCAATTGTTCCAGCATTAATTGAATTAATCCTAATACCTAAATGGGATAAATCACGACACATTGGTAAGACCATGCCATTTATAGCAGCTTTACTACAAGAATATGGTGTAGATGCACTCAATCCTTCTGTTGCACAAATAGAAGATGTCAAACATATCAAACCTCTCTCTTTTCTTTCATTTGGAACGTTTTTTGACATTACTTTTGAAGCATATTTTGCCAAATGCAAAGAACCAAAGAAATTTACTTTCATTGTTCTTTCACAAATATTTAGATCTAGTTCTGCATTTAGTGCTTTATTATAAGTACATGAATATGTCGCAATTCCAGCACAAGCTAATGCAACGTCAATTTTACTAAATACTGTAACGCATTTGTTAATTGCAGCTTCAACTTGTTCTGGAATACTAACATCACATACCATATATTCAACCCGTCGCGGGGAAATCGTTTTTACTTGTTCGTGCCACAGACTACCGGTAGGGTTGCAAGTTGCGAAGCGTTGACAGCGGCACAAATGTTCCGCTGCTACCTCTAGTTTATTTTTATCTAAATCTACAATAAAAATGCTTGCTCCTTTTGAAGCCAAATGTTTTGCACTCGCATACCCTAATCCTTGTTGACCACCAGTAATAAATACTACAGTATTAGAATCTATCTTCATATTTCAATATATATTAATTAACATTTATGTTGATTTAAGAACTATTTTGTATTACTAATAGTACAATGAAAAATTTATTCATTCTTTTTATTTGTGCTTTCTCAAGTGAATTTAAAAATATGAAATTATGTTGCTCTCAATCACTAGATCATAGTTGTTCAAGCTACTATCCTTGTGTTGGAATTAATACAACTGTTCAAAATAATGTAAATAGTGTTATAAATAGTTTCAACAAATTTATACATACGAATAACAAACAATACAATAGTATTGAAGAATATGCATACAGATTAACAATCTACAGTCATAATAAACTTCAACATTCTAATACAAGTCAATTAATCAGTCCATTTGCAGATTGGACGAAAGAAGAGTTTTATAATTATCAAAGACTATTGCCCGCGCGACGTAAGTCAGCGCCGCGACGCACGCCGCAAACTACTCTTCCTTACTCAATTGATTGGCGGAAAAAAGATGTTGTTGCAAATATTAAAGATCAAGGTCTTTGTGGTTCATGTTGGACATTTGCAACAGTCGCATCGATTGAAAGTGCTACTGCAATATTTAATCAAAAACCAGTTATTCCTCTTAGTGAACAAAATTTAATTGATTGTGTTAAGAATGATACGATTCACGACGAGAAATGTTGTTTGGGATGTAATGGTGGTGTAATGGATAATGCCTTCGATTATATAATAAAAAAACAGCATGGTCTAATAGATACAGAAGAATCATATCCATACATGGGGTTCGAAGGAAATTGTAAATTTTCAAAGAAGGGTAGTGGTGCAAAAATCATTAATTGGATTGACATACCAAGTGGAGACGAATATGCATTGGCTGAAGCAGTTGCTAATGTTGGACCGGTCAGTGTAACTGTTGATGCATCAAGTCAGTGGCAATTTTATGATACGGGTATTTTAATACCTAAGAGAATTTTTGGTTGTTCTAGTAAACCTATAAATGCAAACCATGGTGTTGTGATTGTTGGATATGGTTCCGAAAATAATATTGATTACTGGATAGTTAGAAACAGCTGGGGAACGGATTGGGGTGAATCAGGATATTTAAGACTTGTTCGTGGAATTAATGCTTGTGGTGTTGCAAATTCGGCTTCATATCCTATAATATCAACTGTATAAAAATAATTTTATTCCATTAATTAATGTATAAAGATATTCATGTGTACGTGTTTATATTTTTTATATTTTTCATCTCATTAACATTATATAAGAGTAGAAGTAAGCCTAAACATGTATTAACTGAAGATTCATTAAAATTATTGAGAGGGCGTGATTATAGAAGAAGAAAAGATACTTTTAAGTATGGTGGATTATATGGAATTATAA
Source organism: Paracoccaceae bacterium (assembly GCA_002725175.2). Lineage (GTDB taxonomy): Bacteria > Pseudomonadota > Alphaproteobacteria > Rhodobacterales > Rhodobacteraceae > CACKLF01. Next base: position 1,225 of record PBQX02000115.1, on the reverse strand, counting down.
ATGAAGGTTATGGAAGTTCTAAATCTAAATCATCCAAATCTAAATCATCCAAATCTAAATCATCCAAATCTAAATCATCCAAATCATCCAAATCATCCAAATCTAAATCATCTAGTTCTAGTAAAAATTCCGTAACGGAATATATACAGATAAATGGCAGAAGAGCTAAAACTGGTGATCAATGTCCAGCTCTTAGAAAGTCTGATTGTCAACAAAACAATGGTAACAGAGGTAATTGTTTAAGAAGCTATAGCGCATCTCGCCACGGTAACCGCTTTTGTCAATGGAAACCAGATAAAGATATGTGTAAAACAACTGGTGATATATGTAATCCACCTCCACCACCACCACCGCCGCCTCCACCGCCACCACCACCACCACCGCCTCCACCGCCGCCACCACCACCAGGTGTAGTATTAATAGATGCATGTGATATGTCACAAGCTGAAAAAATGTATGATAAATCTGGTAGTATATTAGGCATGACATCAATAAATGATAACAAAGGAGCTGGTACATGGAATCATGTTCAAAGTTTGTGTACTTATATTGGGTGTACCGATCCGAATGCTTCTAATTATTCTGCTCCACTACCCGAGGGGAAGGGTACAATTTATAGTATGAAATCCAATTGTCGATATCCGGAAGAAGTACCCGATATAGAACCTCCAAAAGAGAAAATAGTTGAGAAAATAGTTGAGAAAATAGTATACGTAGATAAACCAGTCTATATTGATAAAAATAAATATTATGGTCCAGATGTTGATGGACGATTTTTCAATCCATAAATCTTAGAGAATATTTCTTTGTATAATTAATGGATTTAAGCAACAATTTTTATATATGTCTATACATATTACTATTATCTATCATATCATTCACATTATATAAAAGAAATACTAAACCATTACGTAGATTAACAGAAGAATCCTTGAAACTATTAAGAGGACGTGATTATAGAAGAAGAAGAGATATCTATCATTATGGTAGCTTATATGGAAATATAAAAGAAGGGTATGGTAAAAAAAAGAAAAAATCGAGTAAGTCATCTAGTAGTTCTAGTAGTTCTAGTAGTTCAGGTCCTAGCACGGAATATGTACAAGTTAATGGACGCAGAGCTAGAACTGGTGATCGGTGTCCACCTTTGAGGAGATCTGAATGTCAAGAAAACAATGGTAATAGATCTAATTGTTTACGAAGCTATAGCTCGGGACGAAATGGTAAT
>PBQX02000054.1:0-9530 GCA_002725175.2 Paracoccaceae bacterium | reverse complement strand
TTGAGAAGATAATGTTATAGAATATAAATGAATTACTGAGTAACTTTCATATATTCTTACTACATCATTCTTTGCAATACTAAATGTATGTGTTATAGGACCAGGACTTGTTGTAGAAGCAATTTCATCTCCATTCAAGTAAATTTTTACATTATAGTCTGCGGCGGTCGACCATCCACAACCATAACTAATGCTACAACTACCACTTGCATTAGAAGTAAATTCAAACGCGGAATCATATTCGCTGGCTCCCCAAATGGTTATTCCAGGATTAGTGCTACGCACAGCGTCGTTGGCATACTCATCGCCGGATGCACTTTTGTATAATTGCCCACCGTTGCTTGCGATTTCTAAGTCCGCATCCGCCGCGTCCGACATACCAATGAGTAATTTTGGATATAAATATCCAAAATTGGTATTCATATATGTTTGTGAATCATCTATAGATAAGTATTCTATATCTCCGAAATCAATTATGCTATCTGAGTATTGTCCAAGACAATGCCAGTCATTATCTGATTCTACTGTAGCATCCATATCTGGTATAATCACCTCTATTTCAGTGTCGATTTTCATAATTTGTACACATAAATACCAATTCACTATATTTCGTGTATTTTCAAAATTTGCTATTTCAACACCATCTTCATATAATGATATTTGACCGAAAGATGGAGCAAGTTCACTTGGAACGGTGAAATGGGCTTCGGTAAGACCAGTTCCACTCAATAATTCAATATCATCATTTGCAGTTACTACATGCGGACCAACTACAGCAGCCCCGCCATTTATTTTGAATTTCTCAGGTGTTAAAGAACCACCTATGCTGTCATTGACATCAAGTACGAGTTCGTTGTTCGTGTTAATTGTAAACGTTGCTCCATAAGTATCTGTTGTAAATGCATTGGTGCTCAAAAGGTATAATTGATATCTAACACTGGTGGCAGTTGCACCTGTCTTTTTTTTCCAATAGTATGCACCAACCCAAGGGCCATTTGTGCCGTCCGGCGCCGCGTGGAATGTAATAACGCTTGGCAGAGTTTCACTAAACTTAGCCGATAAACTCTTAGCATTCCAACCGATTTTCAAAGTTTTACCTAAATAACTATTCTCATAAGTAGATGGGCCTGTATATCCTCCACTTGTGGTAATTAACCACGTATACGGATTATCCTCACCGGGTTGATGAAAACCAAATACTGCTTCACTTACACTTCCATCAGCTATTCTGTTTATTGTAGTATCTAAACTTGTATCATTCCATTTATTGAAAGGTATACTACATATGCCAACTATCCATTCCCCAGCTGTGCCAGATTTAATATTAAATTCAATTTGTGTTGTTATGTTATTTAAAGGATAACGTGAAGAAAAACATACATCTGGTGACGAATAGTCAGATATGTCCGACGCCATGTTATTGGACACAACGCCAGAATTGCTTATTTCGAAAATAGGTTTTGCTTGTTCAATTGGAATATTTACTTTTTCTCTGTTTTCTGTGTAAAGAGCTGCCATATCGCGGTTATTTAACTCACTGTGTGAGGATGAGTTGGTAAATAATTCAATATCCCATTCACATGGATTTGGTATCATTGTTCCTACTACATACCAACTATCATCATTTCCATTATAAAATATACTATTTCCTACTACTTGTGAAGCACCACTGTCAGCATTATTTGACCACTGAAGTACATTATCAACATATACATAGAAATCGGAATCAATTATTTCTATTTCTATTAGAACATTTATGCCAGTATTAGTGATTAAGGCAATCAGTCTACCGCCACCAACTTCTCCAACGCTCTTCTGCCGAAGCTCTATATCATTAGATTTTTGATGAATAATAATGTGTTCTTCCAAGTCACTTAGCGACGACGACCAAATACTTCCCCCGTTTGTCAGATATGGTGAATGACATAGCCCTATTGAATTAAATACATTCTGAGTATGAATCGCATCGTTATTGAAGTAGGAGTTCGGGCTTACTGTTTCTGTAAACGAACCTATTATATATGATAGTTTGTAATAATTGTTTGATAATGTTTGAAAAGTATAGTCATTATTTGATGCCGAGATAGTGTTATATATATCATTATTTCCAGTATAAAAACAATTCACAGATTTATCTGTATTTATATTTTCTGGAAGCCCGGCCCAGACATATTGGAAATTCAGATTATCGAAACCATAGAATACCACATCATAATGTTTTTTGGAATTGTCTATGTTGTATGGACTGCCAAAATAAGCTTGGTAAACTGGACCCGAGCTCGCCGAATAAAATTTCAATCCGTCTGTTTCTGTAAAACTAAGAGTTTGAGCGAAGGTTCCGTAGTTGTTAGGTAAAACTGCGGATGTGTCCGGACTTCCTGCATTGCTCCATTGAATCATATTACCGCTATTATCATGACTTCCTGAAAAATCTGGATAATCCTGGTCAATATAATAACTACAACCGGATAATTCACTATGTGTTACAAATATATTGCCTGTTGATTGGGCGGTGAAGGACCATGTTAAGTTAAAATCCGTTTTAAAAGAAAATACCAAAACATTTGGCTTTGAAGAACCATCATCAGTTGTGGTTACAGTGTATCCACGTTCATTGGAGGCGTGCGCCGACACACTTGTTATAGAACAATTTCGTGTATACAAATTAACCATAGCATCACATTTTAACTTTTGTATAATTCCATTTTCTTCTATAGTTACATTTTGATTTGTAGATTGCTGAGAAAGAATACCTGAATCTTGAACCCAAGCTGTGGTTGTTGAATGTGTCCAATATTCTGGCTCGGGTTCTGGTTCTGGTTCGGGTTGTGGTTCTGGCTCCGGTTCTGGTTCTGGTTGTGGTTCTGGCTCAGGTTCTGGTTCAGGTTGTGGCTCAGGTTCTGGTTGTGGTTCAGGTTCTGGTTCAGGTTGTGGCTCTGGCGCAGGTTCTGGTTCAGGTTGTGGCTCTGGCGCAGGTTCTGGTTCAGGTTGTGGCTCAGGTTCTGGTTGTGGTTCAGGTTCTTGCTCTGGTTCTGGTTGTGGTTCTGGCTGTGGCTCTGGTTCTGGTTGTGGTTCAGGTTGTGGCTCCGGTTCTGGTTGTGGTTCAGGTTCTGGCTGTGGCTCTGGTTGTGGTTCAGGTTGTGGCTCAGGTTCTGGTTCTGGTTCTGGTTCTGGTTCTGGCTGTGGCTCTGGTTCTGGTTGTGGTTCAGGTTGTGGCTCTGGCTCTGGTTCTGGCTCTAATTCAATAATATTAATATGATATATTTTACCTTTTAAATTTCGGTTTTCTCCTATACCAGGCTGAAATATATCTGTATTAACATCACCTAAACAATTCTTAGTATTATCAAAATAAACATTTAAGTCATCGGGTGTCAGACTTCCACTTCCAGTTGATATTTCTTCATAATCTTTGTCTATAATATTAGAAATATTTCCACTAACATCTGTTAATACACCTACTATATATTGACGAATAAATTTCAGATGTAAAGTATAAATCTCATTACTACTAATATTTGTTGCAATGTCAACATCGCTCCGATGAATTATTTTACCTGGACTGTCATGGCTTCCCGTAAAAATACCTAATCGTAATGCAGAGTTATCGCCGAGAAATGCACTTGAAGTTGTCAATTCAAAATTCCAACTAAGATTATTAATGGAATCACCTTTTATAGATATCAATCTTTGGAATTTTTGAGAAAAATCATTTATAGAGAATTTAATTTCAAAAGAGAATCCGGCATCAAAATCCATATGTATTCCATTCTTAATTAGAAGGTGTGATGCATCCGACGACGCATCAGGCAAATACAAAACTCTGTCTGTTATATATGAGTCACCAAATAGACGATAATTAATAATAATATTAGAATCAAAAATTGCTGATTTGTCTAATTGATATAATTTTACATTATCAATTAAAATAGTTCCATTCGTTGAAATATTTTGAAATCTGAGCCTATATGTACCAGGATAACTTTTTGAGTAATATTGACTAATATATTCTAAAGATTTATCATTGGATAAATATGTTGAATATTCGTTACCAATACTTTCTTCTCCGGCGTCTGCGCCAGCGTTGGGGTCATAATATGAATTAATATCAATAAGAGATACTAATAATGGTAAACTACCAGAACTATCCGGCTTACAAGCCGAATAAAAACCGAGTTCATAATAGCCTTCATCTAAATATATTTCCTGATATATATCTTCATTTCCTAATAAACAAACTTGATATGAATCAATACGTGTAAAATCGGGATTTATAATATGTATAAATGAACTCTCTTCATCCATTTTAATTACTTCACGAATCGAGGGGTCTACGCCGTCGGCGGCAAGAAATTCCCATTCCCAATTTTTAATTTCTTTCACAATATCAAATGAACTCGACATAATCTCATCAAGTTGATTTGTTATTGTACTTGCTTCGAATGTGCCATTTGAAATAAAATTTTTACTATATTCCGAACCAAGAATAAAATCTATACTAATTTCGCCATCGCCGCCGTCGGAACCAACAACACCGTCGACCCAGAGATTTCCTATTTTCTCATAATATATAAGATTAGGATTTAGTTGGTGTAAATTTACTATAGATGTTGCATAATAATCATATAAATATACATTCGTCATATTACCGTTGAATGAATCGTCACTTCCAACACCATAACATGTTCCAAATTGCACATTATCTCTTGTTGTAGTTAATTCTTGACTAAAAGCAGAGTCTATTGTTTCGGGAGTGCTTTGATTTAATTGAAATGTTAATGTGTTATCACTATTATAACTTATCATTATATCAACCACCTTGCTCGCAACAACCTTTAGATTAGACACTTTCCAACAATTTGGATCATACAAATTACCATTACACACAAATAACTTATTGCAATCCTCGTTATCGCGTTCCGCGGGGGTGTTGATTCCATCAGATGGTTCGTTTTTACCAGTAAGTCCAACTATAAATCCATTATTTTCTGACACCGCTCCAAATAATGCAAGTCCAACAAAAGTATCTCTAGAACCATCTGTAATATTATGTATCAAATTCTTAAAGTAAACGGTTCTTGAATTATTACCTGTAAAAGCGTCACTCGCATATTGTGACCCCTCTCTATTTATGCCAAATGGTTTCATATTTTCTATAACTTCATCATCTTCTCCAGATTTAACAATATGACAATTTAATATATCAACTAAAGAATCTCCATTTTCAAAAAGATCTGACACTTGTAAATCATAGGCGTTTCCGCTTCGACCTTCTGGTGATGAGGTGTAGTCCAAGAACACGGTCACGTCTCTAGGGATTCCCAATTTTGAAAAATCATATCCCCATACACACGTATCGTGCAAAGAGTCATACTTCTGTGTATCATATATAAATATTTCAGAACTAGAAAACCACGAGAATGCCACGGAGGTGCTGATTAAAACATTTGCATTATGAACAATACCTTTCTCATGTGAAATGTAAAATCGAGCAAAATTACCAAACATTCCACGGGCCGATTTCCCCGCGCTGTCTTTAAAATCGGAATTTATTAATACTCCAGCCTGAGACGTTAAAAATGTCGACTCGCCTGTCATTAATCTAGTCCTTTCAAGATATAAATTATAATGTTTATTTGGAACATTATCGAAAGATACGTTAACATTCGCGTATTGCCAAGCATATCCCGTTTGTATATCTCTATGCACTTCTAATACACACATATCTACATCAGAATATGACTTGATTGAAGAATATAGACTTATATTATCATCCTCATCCAATGCATAGTCGAATATTAAAAATTGTTTTATTAAACATTCAATACCATGTTCAACCAGATAATTTGCACCAATATAATTAATTGTTCGACTTATTTTAGCTACATACATTGTGACCGCTGATGCATCCACCATATCTGTTGTAGATGGTTGTGACGTATTTGATATAAGTATATCTCCTACAATATTTCCAGAACTATCATTTGTTCCACCCCCCTTATAAATTCCATTTACATATAAAGACGGTCCGTTAGTACCATCTATTGCAATAGCAATATGTGACCAAACATTTGTTGGTATTTCATATTTTGGATAATAAATATGTGTTTTATGACCGCTACTATCGCATATTGTTACGTATAATATATTATTACTATATCCAGTCCAATCCGAATCAACCATCCATTGTGCTGGGTCTATTTGTATTTGTAATGAATCTATATCGCTATTACTATCATGACGCATATCAAAAATAGTACAGCCGGAACTATCTATTTCAGAACTATTTATATTTATATCAAAAACAAATGTTAATGAATCTCCTATAACAGTTTTTTCCAAATCTATAATTCCATTGTATCCCATTCTTAATGCTTTCATATCACTGTCATACGAAACATTTCCATTCAAAGTCCCTATTATAATAACACCATCATCATAAGATACATTATTTCCAGGTGAAATGTTGTAAGGATGTCTAAATGCTTTATTTGTAATACATGATATGTTAGCGTGCCCTTCGCCGACGGTTTCATTAAAAGACGTATCATAAAATTCATATGGATGTTTTGTTGTAAAATCTAGATATACTATCGATTTTTCTTGTAAAAATTCATTAAATCTTGATATTTTGTATACAAACATTCTTTCTGTATCATCTTCACAGCCAACATATAATAGATTCTTTTCAACATTCCAAGCAATTCCTTGTTCACCCCAATCTGAAGTGTCTTCAACAAATATTGGCGCATATAATATATCTTGACATATCCAAGAGCCCGACGCATCTATTTCTGATACATAAGTAAAATAATAAACTATCCCATACTCATCCTCTCCCCCTGTTGAATCAACAACTATTAATTTATCTTTTTCAAAAAGAATTCTGACTGCGAAGTGATCGGAATCGGAATTTGTGTTTTCGAAATCTGGACAATTAATTGTATGTTCTAATTCCCATTCAGTAGATGTCTCCTTATAAATCACAATATAATTATCAGTAGTTAAACTTGAATTTCTCGTTGTACATGCAATTTTTCCATCTTCTTTACTATAACTTACACGAGAATTACTGTATGCAGTGAAAATTTTGCTATTATACCACACATTACTTCCACTAGTATCATACTTCCATACTCCAATAACATCGGAAATTTGATGTGATGCTATTATTATCTTTGAATCAACATTATCAGAATATACAAGTCCATTATTATAAGAACCCCAGTTGTATGTATCATCTCCCGCGCCGGCCAGGAGACTAGACCAATCTGTTGAATTTTCTAACTTAATACCATATGTCCACGCTGAGTCAATATAATCAAATACATATAATCCACCACCACCACCGTATGGTTTCGTACGCGCAACAAATGAATTACCAGACTCATGTATAGTCAGATTATCACCAAAATTCTGTCCGATACCAGCGACCGCTACTCCATCAATTCCACTAGCATCAGGATTATATATTATCGAATCTCTTTCCCAAGTACTATATATTTCATCGTCATTATATCTGTATACGAAAACACATCCTTGTCCGTGTCCACTTATTGTCACCAAAGGACATCCAACACAAATTATATTTTTCTTAATATCTAAACCGTATTTACCAAATCCAATATCCTCTCCGTCAGACATATTCAGATCTGCTGCGTCGGCGTCACTTATCTGTAAAGTAGCTACTAATATGTTTGAACGTCCATCATCACTAACAGTATATACAAAAACAACTTTGGTAGCACCAACAACTACAATATTATCATATACAGCAATGCGCCCCGCATATGCTATACCTTCACCATAATCAAATGGGGCTTTTACTACACTTGTAGACGTCCATTCATCCAAATTAACTTGTAATGTTTTCAAACCCCAGGACCCGTCCCGGTTTCCATCGTCGTCCACGGGATAAGGCATCAAATTTTGGCCAGGAACATTTCCAGAAATATCATATTCATCAAAGGGTGAACTAATATTAATTGGTTCTGATCTATATATTTCTTTGTCAATACTATTTTTTTCGACACTTAATCGGAGATAATATCCCCCAGCAACTGCACCTGTCAGCTGGCTACGTATTTTCATATTTACAACATCATGAAAGCTATTAAAATACAAGACATATGGGTCACCCTCTGTGGCGTATTGAGCAATTTGACGACCATCTGTTAAGTAAACGGTTTCGCCGTTGTTGGCGAGAGTGCCTGTATCAACTACATCTATAAATTGACCGCTATCTACATCCTCTATCCAAAAATGATTTGAAACTAAACGATATCCGCCGTTCGCGACCGACTCAGACCATATTTTTACAGTATATTCAATTACGTATTCGGGTTCGGGTTCTGGTTGTGGTTCTGGTTCTGGCGCTGGTTCTGGTTCTGGTTCTGGTTCTGGTTCTGGTTGAGGTTCCGGAGCTGGTTCTGGCTCTGGTTGTGGTTCCGGAGCTGGTTCTGGCTCTGGTTGTGGTTCTGGTTCTGGTTGGCGGTCAGTAATTAAGATATCTTCCATCTCAATCCATTCCGCGTTATCATCAACAGCATTTGAAGCATTTACCAAAAAATTTAAATAATTAATATGTCCTAGATTAACTAAATTACTCCAATCACTTGATAATAATGCATTTACAACTGATGTATATAAGATCATGTTATTTTCTTTAACAGCATAATACCAATTATCAGGTATAATTATAGAATTATCTATAATATTTTCTTCAAAAGTCAAATGTATTCCTGCTAATTTTCTACCTTCAACATCAAAATTTGTAAATACATATTCAACAGTTTCTCCTATCTTTCTAATATTTAATACATTATTGGGTAAAATATTATTATTTGAATCTTTATAAATTGTTTCTGTTATTGTATTTGCAATCGAACCATCAAGATTGTATGTAATTATCACGATAACTTCTTTACTTGTGTTATCCGCATTTTTTATTACTGTCTCAGTGGTTACAGTTGTTGTTCCATTATTATTCTTCTTAACAGTTTCTGCTGTTGTCATGGTAACACCCGAAGAATCGGTAACAACTGTTTCGGTTGTTACAGAATTATCAGCATTTGTTTTCTCGGTAACAGTTGTTTCACTTATTACGTTACCACTAGCGTCTGTAACTACTGAGACAGTAGTTACGTCACCATAAATATTCGTTTCTTCAGATACTGTTACATAATTTTCGCTAATAATATTTCCGCTGCTATCTGCAAGTACTGTCTCAGTAGTTATTGAACCATTATCATTAATAACTATTGTCTCCGTAGTTATTGTAACTTGTCCATTAGAATCGGTAACTACTGTCTCAGTAGTTATTGTTTTTCCATCTTCACTAGTTGATTTCGTAACAACTGTTCCACTTATTAATGAACCACTCGAATCAAGATTTTGGGTGTTTGTTACTATAATTGTTGTTCCACTTGTATCAACTGTAACTGATTCTTCTATAACAACTTGCGTATCATCTTCATTTGTAATTACTGTCTCGGTAGTTACAGTTGTTGTACCATCATCATTTACTGTAA
>PBQX02000065.1:0-15711 GCA_002725175.2 Paracoccaceae bacterium | reverse complement strand
TTGATGATGGTTCCAAGCCACTAAATTTTAATTTTTGCATCTCAGTATTCGAGAACAAAGTAAGTTAGTATATTTTAATTAATTACACTATGAATGAATCAAAAACTTATGGAGAGTTTAGCTCCCCCTTGGCTCCACCATACGCACCCTTTCTTATATAATGCCGAAATGAATGTGCGTTAGCGGAATACACTAAAGGCAGAGTTAAATGGATACAATAAAGTATCATATCAGTAGAGTGCTTTCTCTTCTAACCATTGTTTCGATTGCTTGGTTGATAATAGAAAGTATAATGCTGGAAATATTGAACTTTGGTTTATTCAATAATTTTAGCGTTTACTATGACAGCTTAGTTTTTACGTTCACGCTAATCCCTATTGTTTTAATCTACAATTGGCTGACATTTGGAGAAATAACTGTATGGATGGAAAGACCAAAACCCGAAGATATAGATGGTGACTAAGCATTATATGTTAGATATATTGATGGCATATCATGATGAGAAATCAGGGTGGCCAACATCATAATAGTAAAAAAAAAGAGAGGTAAAAATGACTACAACCAGCTTTACACTTCAAGAAATTTTTGAGCTCGCCTATAAAGTAATGATTAAGAATGGCTGCAATGAATCAAATGCAAATGCTTTAGCGAAAATTGTCCAGTCAGCTGAAAGGGATGGTTCCCACTCACATGGATTATTTAGGATACCAGGGTATGTAAAAGCTCTACGAAGTGGGAAGGTAAAAGGCGATGCTCTGCCAGTTATAAAGAAAATTACTCCCAATATTTTAAAAGTTTCGGGAAATAACTGTTTTGCCCCATTGGCGCAAGAAATGGGCTTGAAAGAAATTGTTCAAATCACAAAGAAGCTAGGGGTTGGAGTATTGTCACTCACCGAAATTCATCACTTTGCAGCATTATGGCCTGAGGTTGAGTATCTAGCTGAAAATAATTTGGTTGGAATAGCCTGTACTGCATATATGCCTTCAGTTGCTCCAGCAGGAGGCAACACCCCTTTTTTTGGAACTAATCCAATAGCTTTTGCCTATCCTATACCTGGCAAAAATCCAATAGTCTACGACATGGCTACCGCAGCGATGGCTCAAGGAGAAGTACAAATAGCTGCTAGGGATGAAAAGAAAGTTCCTTTAGGAACTGGCTTAGATGGAGATGGTAAACTAACAGATGATCCAAAGAAAATATTGGAAGGCGTTTTATTGCCGTTTGGAGGTTACAAAGGCTCTGCAATAGCTCTAATGGTTGAGCTATTGGCTGCCGGAGTGACTGGGGAAAATTTTAGCTACGAGGCTAAAGAAAATGATAATGGAGATGGAGGTCCTCCTCAAGGAGGAGAAATAATAATTGCTCTTTCCCCAGAAATAATTGGGGGAAGCGGCTGGTCTAAACATGTGAAAGACTTCTATTCACGCCTCTCATCAATTAAGGGCGCACGTATACCTGGAGAAAGGCGACATAAGAACCGACTGGATTCTGGCCCAAGAGAAATTAATACAAACTTAGTTGATTCAATTAACTCTCTACTTTAACCCTAAAAGTATTTCAAAAAAACTATTATACCGCCAAATAAAATAGGTTGATGTATTAGATAAATATAAAGGGAATAGGACGATAAAAAAATCAAGACTCCTTTTAGGGCTTTCCCTAAATTTGCATGCTCATAATATCGATTATTGACATTTTTGAAATTTGTCTCAGTTTTTTCGCTACCTTGAAAATTTCTTCCATATAATATTTTTCCAAACACAAGTCCTAAAATATAAGGGCTGGCCCAAGGAAAAAAAGGATAAAAGTCTACAGTACCTACATATCCCCCATAGAGCCCCGTCCATGCGAAAAATCTGGAGCTAAAACTTTCAAAAGAAATATAATTCGCAGCAAACCCAACGAAAACTGTTAAAATCAATAACCATATTACAGGCAGTCTGCAAATTATTGTCGCAAATAAGGTGCAAAATGCGAGTAGATGTAAAATTCCGAAGAAAACAAAATAATCTCCATAAGCGAAAGCGGTACCAAAAGATACAAAAAGTGATGCGACTATTAACTTTACAACTCTATAAAAAAACTTTTGCCTACTTCTACCAAAACGATAGTACAACCAAAAACTTAGGCCAGAGATAAATAAGAATGTGCTCCCAATTAACTGAGCGAACAGTCTCCATCCTCCAGAATTGATTTGAGTACTATCTAAGATGCCAAACTCTCCTAGGTCCCAGCAAAAATGGTAAAAAACCATTGCTAAAATAGAAAAACCTCTAGCTATATCAATTTTTTCACTTCTAAAATTTTCCACCCTAATATTCCTATGTTTTACATTACAAAATTTGGTTCACAGAGTGAATGTGAGTTCTCATCAAGAGTTGTCAGTCTAAGATAACATCCTCTACCAGCATGATAAAATTTAAGAGAGTAAGCATGCAAATTAAGCCTTCTACCAATGGCTTTACAATATTTGTTTCCGTAAAAATTATCTCCAATAATTGGAAACCCAATTTCCTTAAAATGGATCCTGATTTGGTGGGTTCGTCCTGTGATTGGTTGAATTAAAAGATTAGAAAACATACGACCTTTGGGATCACTAAAACTTTCAAGCAATCTCCAACGCGTCTTTGCGAATTTTCCATATTTTCTGCAAACTTTTTGTAAAGGTCTTCGCGGCCAATCTTTGGCTAAGGGAATAACTATTGTGCCAGACAATTTCATTATTTGTCCTAAAACCCGTGCAACATAAAATTTCTTCACTAACCTTTCTGAGAATTGCTTTGATACTAGAATTTGAGAAGTTTTGTTTTTTGCGAATAAAACAATACCAGAAGTATCCATGTCTAACCTGTGAATAACGGAAATGTTCGGAAAATCTTTCTGCAGCCTACTTAACATTGAATCTTTATGACGGAGATCTTTTCCTGGCACCGTTAACAAACCAGAAGGCTTATCGACAGCAACAAAATCGTCATCCTCAAATAATATCTTTACTCTCCCATGAGGAGGATCATAAAAAAAATTATCCATTTTTATCTTTAAAAAGTTGCCTTAGCAAATCCTTACTAAGGTTAGAATTTTTTCTGCTAAACAAACTATTAGAGTACAAGTCACTCATATATTTTTTTGCCAAACTCTTTCCAAGCTCAACCCCAAATTGGTCAAATGAATTAATACCTAATAAAATTCCTTCTACAAAAACCTTATGCTCATATAACGCAACCAATGCTCCTAAAGTGAACGGATCAAGTTTATCGTAAATCAAAGTTATCGACGGCTTGTTTCCTTCAATAGACATGGGTGAAGATTCTTCATTATCACTATTTCCTGACATTAAAGCCTCAGATTGCGCAACGCAGTTTAATTTAAGCAAATCATGATGTTCTTCATCTAAACCTACGGAACTAGATCTGCCGACTATGAACTCAATTGGAACTGTATGTGTTCCCTGATGCAGGTACTGGAAAAAAGAGTGCTGACTGTTTGTTCCTATATCTCCCCAAACCACAGGGCTCATTAAGCCTGAAACTGTCTCGCTGTATCTTGAAGAATTTTTCCCATTACTTTCCATCTGCAACTGTTGAATATACCTTGGAAAAAATTCTAATCTGCTTTCATATGGGATAATGGCTAGATTGGTATAATTACAAAAAGAGGAATGCCATACACCAATTAATCCAAGCAAAGCAGGTAAATTTTTATCCACCTCACTATGACGAAAATGCCTATCCATACTCGCGCCACCCGCTAAGATCTTATTAAAATTATCCACACCTAACCCTAACATTATTGATATTCCAGCTACTCCCCAGAAAGAATACCTTCCACCAATAAAATCATGGATTTTGAATTTATAGCCAAATTGAAACGAAAAATTTTCTATTTTATGTGTGTCTGATAGGACTGCAACAAAGTGTTTTTGAACGGAAACTCCAGATTTTAAATGCTCTCGCAACCATTTTTCTACAGAGGTAGCATTCTTTAAAGTTTCCAAGGTATTAAAACTCTTCGAAACTACAACAAATAAGGTTGTTTCAGGATTCAAGTTGTCAAGAACATCAATTAGATTTGATGGATCTATATTAGAAAGAAAATGAATATTTAGCAGATTTTTTGAAGTTTTGAGCGCATTGATGACCATCTCAGGGCCTAGTTGTGAACCGCCTATGCCAATATTTACAACATCTGTGAATCGTTTTCCGGTAGCACTTACTATTGAACCAGATTGTACCCGGTCACAAAATTCGATCATTTTATTTTGCTCCGAAAGGAGCTCTTCCGCAACATTTTTGTTACCTACCAGAATGGGCTGTAATGGAGATCTAATACTAGTATGCAGGGCGGGCTTGCCTTCTGTATAATTTATCTTTCTTCCCTCAAATAAATTTTCACGAGCAGTAGAAAATGAACTATTTGAAAGAAGTTTCATTAGTAAATCTAATTGAACATTATCTATATTCGTTTTTGAAAAATCTAAAAATATTCCAGAAGCTTCTCTGCTGAATTTCTTGAACCTATTCTTCTCCAAAAATAATGATTCAATGCGACGACTTTTCACCACTCTGTAGTAATCTTTTATTTCTTGTATTAATTTATTCCTCAAAGTTCCATTCTTTCCAAAATTTACAAAAAAATACTACTAGAGCGACCATTTTCAAAAATGTATATTTTAAATCCAATCTCTTAAAATGGCCACTAAGTATGAGTTTGCCTCTGGCATTTTATAATCTCTCAATTCATTTTTTTTTACCCAAGAAAACTTCTGCCCCTCTTTAGGAAAAATTACCCCATCCCATCTGCGACAAATAAATAAGAACAAGATTACATGAAAGTCCTTGTAACTGTGACTAACAAATGTAACAGGGGCTAAGCAACTATCCCAAGTCTCTATTGAAAGTTCTTCTCTGAGCTCCCGCACAAGCGCTTCCTCAGGCAGCTCTTTAGGCAGAATTTTCCCCCCTGGGAACTCCCAAAAATTGGGCATTACACTATTTCTTTCTGACCTCCTTGTAAGAAGAACTCTCCCTTCTGGATCTACTAATGCTCCTATTGCCACATTCTGAATTATCACGATCTATAATCTGCATTAATAGAAACATATTCACCTGAAAAATCGCACGTCCAAAAAATAGCATTAGATTCACCCATGTTCAAATCAACATCTATAATAAGTTCATCTCTTTTCATGTACCTTGCTCCCAGATCCTCTGAATATGTTGATGCAACAGCACCTTTTTCAGTCACAAGAATTTCGCCAAATTTAATAGTAATCTTGTCTCTCTCAACTGATTCTCCCGACTTTCCAATAGCCATAATAATTCGTCCCCAATTCGGATCCTCTCCTGAAGCGGCTGTCTTGACAAGTGGTGAATTTGCTATCGATTGGCATACTTTTTTCGCAGAATAATCACTAACAGCTCCTGACACTCTGATCTCTATAAACTTTGTAGCCCCTTCTCCATCTTTAACAATCAAGTGGCTCAATTCTTTCATAACAGAGGTTAAAGCTTCCAGGAATTCTGAATACCCATCATCTTCTGACTTAGAAATATGTAATCCTGGAACTGTACCTGTAGCTGCTAAAATTACTGTGTCTGAAGTAGAGGTATCACTATCAACACTAATATTATTAAAGGTTTGATTTACGGACTTATGCAAACTTTCCTGCAATAACTCTTCGTTAATTGAAATATCGGTAAAAATAAACCCAAGCATTGTTGCCATATCTGGCGATATCATTCCTGAACCCTTAGCTATACCTACAATTGATACCTTCTGTCCTCCAATCATTACATTAGCACAAACACCCTTAGGAAAAGTATCAGTAGTCATAATCGCCTCAGCAGACTGTGATATGCTATTAGGAGAAAGTTTTTCGCATAAGTCTGGAACTTTACTAATAATTTTGTCAACCGGGAGAATTTCTCCAATAACTCCGGTGGATGCAACAAAAACATTTTCTTTCTCACAACCTAAATTTTTGGACACAGTTTCAACTGACTTTTCCACTGCTCTTTTACCTAACTCCCCAGTGAAGGTATTTGAATTTCCAGAGTTTACTAAGATGGCTGATTTTCCAGAAAGTGTCTTATTCTTTCTTCTACCAAATATGTCTTCACACCACCTAACTGGCGAGGAACGGGTTTGGGATGTAGTGAAAACTCCAGATAAGCTAGCCCCTTCCCTTATTTCGATTAGAGTTAGGTCAAGCTTCTTGTCGGATTTTATTGAAGCGCATAAAGCAGAGAAATTTACACCCTCAATCTTCATCCCATGAGGAAAAGTATAATTTCTAATAAAAGAGGGTATAGGATTTTTATTTTTCTTTAAGAGTGCCAATTCATCTTCCAAGTCATTTATTTTTTTAAAACCGTATTTTCCATATATACCTCTATCTTTCTCTACTGAGAAAATAGCATTTTAATCTCCTTTATTACAGCTTTATCAATATTGGTTTCAAAATAATTAATATCGGACAGATCCCTCAATTCATCTAATTTACTATTTAGGAAATCTTGTCTAAGTTGTAATTCTAGCTGAGGCCTTAACTCTTCTAAATTTGGTTGAGGCTGCAACCTTTCACCATCCAGCTTAATAATATGCCACCCAAATTCCGTCTTTATTGGACGGGAAACCATACCTAATTCCAAAGACAAAACTGCCGCTTCAAACTCAGGAACCATTTGGCCAATTACAAACCATCCAAGACTTCCACCATTAGGAGAAGATGGACCAATGGAAAATTCAGCTGCCAGCTTTGCAAAATTTTCCCCTTCATTAATTCTTTCAACAAGATTTTCCGCCTCATCCTCAGTACTTAACAGAATATGAGATGCGGAATACTCTTTTTCAGGCGAGTAGGCCGCCATGGTTTTTTCATAAAGTATCTTTAGTTCTTCATGACTAGGAATGTCAGCTAAAAGGGAATCTACTGTTTGAGAAGCTCTTATGGCCCTTTGGTTATTTTCAATCAAAGTTTTTGTGCCTAAATTTTCGTTCTCTAATAACTCTGAAAGCAAAAGTTTATTAATTAACTGCTCTAACACATTCTCAAAAAGATATTCATCACTTAGCTCCAAATATTCTGGTGACAAATTTGATACCTCTGCCATTAAATGTGCAAGGGTTATAACCTCACCATTTACATTGGCTACAACAGTACTCAAATTTACATTTTCTGATCTCAAAACATTAGGTAACGTAAATATAAATATTAAACTTGCTAAAAATATGATTTGAAACTTCTTAAAAAAATTCAGTAACATTTTCTTACATATCCATTTTTTTCTTTTAATTTAAATCAGAACTTTCCCTAGATATAAACATTTTTCCAGCCCTTTTTTTAATTTTGCTTAAATTGAACTTGCACTATGCTATTCCCATAACTATCCAAACATGTTAAAACTTTGAAGTAAAATATTATGTTTACAATCACATATAGGCGAGCAAGATAATGTTAGGTATTGGCAATTTAGCAAAAAGAGTTTTTGGAACTCAAAACGATCGCCTACTTAAAACAAAAGCTTCTTTAGTGCAAAAAATTAATGAACTCGAGAAAGAATATGAACATCTTTCAGACAGTGAATTAAAAGGAAAAACAGCCGAATTCAAAGATACCATTAATAAAGGAGAAGGTATTGAAAAACTTCTAGTGGATGCCTTTGCCGTTGTTCGAGAAGCTTCAAAAAGAACGCTGGGTCTTCGACATTTTGATGAACAAATTTTGGGTGGTATATTTTTGCATGAGGGCTCTATTTCTGAAATGAAGACAGGTGAGGGCAAAACACTCACCGCGGTTTTGCCTGCTTATCTGAATGCACTTGAAGGCAAGGGCGTTCATATTGTGACCGTAAATGATTACCTTGCAAAAAGAGATGCTGAGTGGATGGGGGAAATATATAACTTCTTAGGTATGTCAGTTAGTGCTGTTTACCCTGGGATGGAGGAAAATGAAAAAAAAGAAGCATACAAAGCTGATATAACTTATGCAACTAATAATGAGTTAGGCTTTGATTATCTCAGAGACAATATGAAGGGCAATCTTGACGATTTATGCCAAAGAGATCACCATTTTGCTATAGTTGACGAAGTTGATAGTATACTTATAGACGAAGCTAGAACACCTCTTATAATATCTGGACCGACAGAAGATAAATCTTCACTTTATTTACAAATTGACAAAGTAATACCTCAATTAGAGGACAGCCATTATGAAGTTGAAGAAAAATCTAGATCTGCAAATTTGACTGATTCAGGAAATGATTTTGTTGAAGAGATATTGCGTAAAGAAAAACTGTTAGATGAAAAACAAAATCTTTATGATCCTGAAAGCACAAGTCTAGTTCACCATATAAATCAAGCCCTTCTTGCACATAGGCTTTTCAATAAAGATAAAGAATATGTGGTTAGGAATAACGATGTCGTTTTGATTGATGAGTTCACTGGCCGAATGATGCAAGGAAGACGTTTATCAGATGGCTTGCATCAAGCTCTAGAGGCAAAGGAAAATGTGGCAATACAGCCAGAAAATATAACTCTGGCCTCTGTCACGTTCCAAAATTATTTCCGACTATATAAAAAGCTTTCTGGAATGACAGGGACCGCTATGACTGAATCTGAAGAGTTTCTAGAAATTTACAAACTTGGAGTGGTGGAAATCCCTACTAACCAGCCGGTTATAAGAAAAGATGAAGATGATAGGGTTTATCGAACTGCTGAAGAAAAATATGAAGCTGTAATAAAAGAAATAAAGATTGCACACTCAAAAAAACAACCTGTTCTAGTGGGAACTACATCTATAGAAAAGTCAGAACTAATTTCGAAAATGCTAAAAAAATCTGGAGTTCCCCACAATGTTTTGAATGCTAGATTTCACGAACAGGAAGCTCAGATAATTGCTGAAGCCGGCGTACCAGGAGTTGTAACTATAGCAACTAATATGGCTGGCCGTGGAACAGATATTCAACTAGGGGGAAATATCGAGAACAGATTAAAGCTAGCACTTGAAAAAACTGGGAGTGGAGACTTATCACCACAAACTGAAGAAAAAATTAAACAAGAAGTCACTGAAGCAAAGCGATTAGTTATTGAATCTGGAGGGCTATTCGTTTTAGCAACCGAGCGTCATGAAAGCAGAAGAATTGACAACCAATTAAGGGGCAGGTCGGGGCGACAAGGGGATCCAGGGAGAACAGTGTTTTTCCTCAGTCTTGAAGATGATTTACTGAGAATTTTTGGCTCAAACTTACTCGATAAAATGCTTTCAAAACTTGGGCTAGAACATGGAGAGGTAATAAGTCACAGCATGCTAAATAAATCATTGGCACATGCTCAGAGCAAAGTAGAAAGTCGTAATTTTGAAATTAGAAAGAACTTACTTAAGTTTGACGATGTAATGAATGATCAAAGAAAAATCATATTTGAGCAGCGTCGAGAAATTATGGAATCTAATGATGTCTCCGATATTACTAAGGAAATGAGGCATGAAGTTGTCGAAGGCTTAATCTCAGATTTTATTCCTGAAAATAGTTATAAGGAACAATGGGACTTGCCTGCGTTTGGAAAATTTATTCAGGAGGAGATTAATTTAATAGTGCCTATAGAAAAATGGCATGACAGTGAAGATATAGGTAGAGAAGAAATAATTCAGCACGTTATAGACGAAACAGACAAAGGGATTGCTAAAAAAATTTCTGAGTTTGGACTCGAGGCAATTCGGCAAATTGAAAAACAGGTACTTTTACAAAGTGTGGATAAGAGTTGGCGGGATCACTTGTTGAAACTTGATCATTTACGTACCGTTGTAGCTTTTCGAGGCTATGCCCAAAGGGATCCTCTAAATGAGTACAAAACGGAAGCATTTATACTTTTTGAAAGCATGCTTGCAAGGATCAGAGTAGAAGTTACTAAGTTTATGGCATTTGTTCAAATTATGGCTCCCGAGGATCAAGAGAAACTGGAGGAAAAATTAGCTAAGGAAGCTAAGAATATTGCAATCCAAAGTGGAAAAATAAATAACCCTAAAAAAGGAAGGAATTTTTCTGAGACCTCAGAATTAGATCCCCTTAATCCAAGCTCTTGGGGTCGGGTTAGTAGAAATGCTCCTTGCCCTTGTGGTTCAGGGAAAAAATATAAGCATTGCCACGGTTAGGGAACTAAATTTTGCATTTCAATTATTTCTCAAGCCCAGGCCGTTTTTATAAAGGAAACCTTCATACCCATTCTGATAAATCCGATGGAATTCTGAGCCCAGAAAAGGTTTGCAGAAGATACGCAGAAAACGGTTATGACTTTATTTCCCTAACTGATCATTTTGTAGGTCTTTTTGATTATCCTATAGTAAGTACAGAAAGTTTTAGAACAGAATTTTTTTCGACAATTCTAGGAGCGGAGGTGCACTCCGGGTCCATGGAAAATGGAGAAATCTGGCATATCCTTGCAGTTGGCCTGCCGAAGAACTTCAATCCACCAAATGCACCTCATTTTTTACCTATAGAGGATCAAGAAAGTGCAAAAGAGTTAGCAATTCGTTGTAAAGAGGCTGGTGCATTTGTTTCAATAGCTCACCCCCAATGGTCCGGAATGTCCTTTAATGACGCAAAAACCCTTGCACCACACGCCCACTCAGTAGAGATATATAATCACGGGTGTGCGGTGGATTGTGATCGCCCTGATGGCACCCACATGTTGGATTTACTATTGAGTGATGGTCTCAAACTTAATGCCATTGCGACGGATGATGCTCATTTCAAAACAAAAGATTATTTTGGTGGATGGGTTAATGTAAAGGCTGAAAATAATGAACCAGAATCTTTACTCACGGCATTAAAGAAAGGGTATTACTACTCTTCTTGTGGGCCAGAGATAGAAAATATCGAAGTAACTAAAAATTCAGTTGAAGTTGCCTGTTCAAAAGCCAGTTCTATAGTAATCCTTGGCAATGGTTCTGCTTCGAATGTATGTCATGGAAAAGAAATAACCTCTGCTAAAATAAGTTTGGAACCATTTTTTAATTCTAAATGGGTTAGAATTGTTATAATTGATAAAGACCAAAAAAGAGCATGGTCTAATCCAATTTGGCTAAAAGAATAAAGTGAATACCTCAAAGTTGGAGAAATTTTTTCTCCGGAGATAAAGTGAAAATTTCATAACCATCTGCGGTTACACCAATTGAATGCTCAAACTGAGCAGAAAGAGATTTATCCCGGGTAACCGTGGTCCAGTTATCCTTCAAGATCTTAGAATCGGGTTTCCCTAAATTTACCATTGGCTCAATAGTGAAAATCATCCCTTCCTCTATAAGAGGACCTGAGCCACGAACTCCATAGTGCAAAACATTTGGTGGAGCGTGAAATACACGGCCCACTCCATGGCCACAGAAATCTCTCACAACTGACATTTTTAAAGATTCTACATACCCCTGTATGGCGGCTCCTATGTCTCCAAAAGTATTTCCTGGCTTTACCTCCTCTATTCCCAATAGCAATGCCTGATGTGTAGCTTCGATTAATCTGATGGACTTTCTGTTTCCTTTTCCTGCTATATACATTCGGCTTGTATCACCGTACCAACCATCCAGAATACAAGTGACATCTATATTTAAGATATCACCATCCTTTAAAATTCTTGGACTTGGAATGCCATGACAAATTACATGATTTAAGGAAATGCATGATGACTTAGGATATCCCCTATAACCTAGGGTTGCTGGTACCGACCCGTTGTCTATGATAAATTCATGAATTATTTTATCAAGATAATCAGTTGTAACACCCGGTTTAACAAATGACGAAATCATGTCTAGCGTTTTGGCCGCTAACTTTCCCGCCATTCGCATTCCTTCAAAATCGTCTCTATCGTATATAGCTATTCCCTCCTTATTAATTTTTGGAGGGTTCTTATCTCTCATAGTAAGCCCTTTTGATAAAATTATGTCATTCTTAAACCTTATAGTGCAGTTTACACTTTGCGTCTAAATAATTCTTCTCCCAACTTTATTCCTTCTATTGATATATTTGACTTGTATGCCATTACTTCAACCCCACTATCAGATGCCTCTTTAAAAGCATTACAATAATTCTTATCTATATCACATGCCAAGTCCCACTCAGAAACATCCGTTCTCTGAATTAGGTAAAATATTATTGCCCTATTCCCTTCAGATACTATCTTTCGTAGTTCCCCCAAATGTTTTGCCCCTCTTTTTGTAATACTATCTGGGAAAATCGCAGTGTTTCCTCGGGCCATAGATACACTCTTAACCTCTAAATAACATGGGGGGCCTGAATTCCTCCCCAAAAAGAAATCTAATCTACTATTTTGACCATATTTTATTTCAGGTTTGACCTCGTCATACGATTCCAAACCTGGAATACACTTTTCTTTTAAAGCTTTATAGATAACCTTATTGGCCAGTGTAGTATCAACAACTACCAAGGACTTGTCTTTAAGTTCAGAAAGTCTCCATCCATAAGATAGTTTTGCTTTGTGATTAGTGTTTTTTTCCAACCAAATTTTTTCATCCTTCAGGGCTAGCCCCTTCATAGATCCAGGGTTTGGACAGTGGGCAGTTACAATATGGCCAGAATCTAACAAAACATCCGCTAAGAATCTTTTGTATCTCTTAATTAAGGATCCTGATACTAATGGTGACTTGAAATTTATCATAAACTCTACATAAAATAACATTGCCTGAGTTAGAAGAAAAAAAATATTAAAAGTAAACTAAAATGAAGCCACAACCCACTGCAGCAATACTAGTAATAGGTGATGAAATCCTTTCTGGAAGAACATTAGATTCTAATTCAAACTATTTAGCTAATGAACTCACAAACAACGGCATAAATCTATCAGAAGTTAGAGTAATAGGTGATGAAGCAAAAAAAATTTCTGAGACAGTTAATTTCTTAAGAGGCCAATATGATTATATTTTTACTAGCGGAGGCATAGGTCCCACACATGATGATATTACAGCTGAAGCCATTGCAACCGCATTTAATGTACCATTAGAAATCAATAGTGCAGCGGTTGACCTTTTAGCATCCCATTATCCAAATGGAAAAGCTGATATAAACTCAGCCAGGCTAAGAATGTGCCGAATACCTGAGGGGGCGACTTTGATACAAAATCCCATCAGTAAGGCTCCTGGATTCTCAATAGAAAATGTATTTGTTATGGCTGGAGTTCCTTCAATCTTTAAAGCGATGACCGATAGCACTATTCCTCAATTAGTAGGAGGTGACCCATTATTATCTATATCTGTGCGTATCGAAAAAGGAGAGGGTGACATAGCAACAAAATTATCAGAGATCGCAAAAAAACATAAAGAAATTTCTATTGGATCTTACCCCTTTAGTCAGAATGGAAGATACGGAACTATGATTGTCGCCCGCCACAAGGACAAAGATGTTCTTAATAAGTTGGAAAGAAAGTTACAAAATCTAATGTAAATTTTGGAGAAGTGGGGAAAGTTTTGAAAAAACATGCGCAGGTTGTAGTAATAGGCGGAGGAGTTATCGGATGTTCAATTTTATATCATCTAACCAAACTAGGCTGGTCAGATGTAATTCTTCTTGAACGCGATGAATTGACATCTGGATCTACATGGCACGCAGCGGCCGGCATTCACGGACTTCATGATAGTACTAATATAAGTCGGATACAACATTATACCATGAAACTCTATAAGGAGCTTGAAGCTGAGACAGGACAAGGGTGTGGAATTTTTCAACCCGGATCACTTTATTTAGCACAGACAGAGAACCGATCACATCAGTTGCATTTACAAGCTGCTAAGGCAAAGTTATACGGAATGAATTTTTACGAAATTTCTCGTTTAGAGGCAGAAAAACTTCACCCTTTGGTTAATTTTGATGGAATTCAGACCATCATGTGGGAGCCAGATGGAGGAAACGTTGACCCCTCTGGTGTCACTGCCGCATATGCAGCGGGCGCCCGCAAAAAAGGTGCTAATATTTACCGTTTTACACCAGTAACAGCAACCATCCAGCAAAAAGATGGGAGCTGGGTAGTTGAGACTCCTAATGGTGAAATTCATACCCAATGGATTGTCAATGCCGCTGGCTTATGGGGAAGGGAAGTTGCCAAATTAGCAGGTTTTGAATTGCCCTTGATGCCCACAGAGCATCAGTATTTTGTAACTGAAACCATTCCCGAAATTAAAAAAATGGATCGTAGGTTGCCTTCCATCGCTGATCGTGATGCTGAATATTATTTGCGTCAGGAGGGTAAAGGACTTCTGGTAGGGGCCTATGAACGCGATGTGCGATTTTGGGCAGAGGAAAAAACCCCACTCGGCTTTGGCCATGAACTTTTAGATGATGATCTTGAAAGAATTGAGGCAAATATTACCCGTGCAATTGAACGTGTCCCCGTATTGAATGAAGCGGGCATTAAGCGGGTCATTAATGGCCCAATGATCTGGTCACCAGATAGTAATGTTCTATTTGGCCCAGTTCCCGAATTGAAAAATTATTTTTGCTGCAATGGAATTATTCCCGGCTTTAGTCAATCAGGAGGCATGGGTCTTTTAGCTGCGGAATGGATAATAGAGGGAGAAACTAAATATGATATGTTTGCTTGGGACATTGCACGCTTTGATACCTGGGCGGATAAAGAATTTACCAAGTCACGCGTTGCTGATCAGTATACTAAACGCTATAGTATTCACTTCCCAAATGAAGAGCGCAGTGCTGGTCGTCCAGTGCGCACTCGCCCTGTCTACGAAATGCAAAATAAGTTAGGTGCAGTTATGGGGCTTAGTTTCGGCTGGGAACATCCACTTTGGTTTGCCAATGAACCTGGTGTCAAAGATTCAATTGGATTCACTCGGCAAAACTGGTGGCTACCAGTTGGAAAAGAGTGTAAAATGCTTCGCAATAACGCTGGTATTATCGATATTTCCAATTTTGCAAAATACGTTGTACGCGGTAAAAAAGCTCACGAATGGCTTGATAAAGTTTTTGCAAATAAAATTCCTACTGAAGTTGGTCGCTCTACATTAACACCTTTAATTTCATCCCGTGGAGGCTTAGCAGGAGATTTCACCATAAATCTAATTGAGGAAAATGAATACTGGATCTTTGGATCAGGAATGGCTGAACGATATCATAAACGCTTTTTCTATTCAGTACCTTTCCCCGAAGGAGTAATTTTTGAGAGTATGACTGATAATATTTGTGGATTTAGTGTTTCTGGCCCAAAATCACGTAAAATTTTGCAACACCTTACTAATACGTCACTTAATACTAAAGATTTCCCATTTATGAGGTCAAAACGGATTGAACTTGCAGGAATCCAAGTTCATGCACTAAGAATTTCTTTTACTGGTGATCTTGGATGGGAAATTCACTGTAATACCTTTGATCAAAAAAAATTATATAGTGCCTTACTTGATGCTGGGAAAGAATTTGGCGCCGGGCCAGTCGGCAGTCGAGCCCTGATGTCAATGAGAATAGAGAAAGGTTATGGGAGTTGGTCACGCGAATACAGTCCCGAGTACTGGCCACATGAGCAAGGAATGGCTCGTTTTTGCAATATGGATAAAAATTTCTTAAACAAAGCTGCATTAGAGGACGTACTCAGAAAAGCACCTCGAGAAAAGATGTACCTCTTGCACCTAGATGAATCTTCCGTGAAAAAATCAAATGCTGACGCAACAGGGGGTGAACCTATTTTTAAGGATGGAAT
>PBQX02000010.1:0-9180 GCA_002725175.2 Paracoccaceae bacterium | reverse complement strand
TACTAATCCTGAAGATGATTTTATGAGATTTTGTCCGAATCTATCAACAGTTATAGATAAATCAAATATAGAACCAGCATTAAGGATAGCAAAATCAGCAACAGCAAACTTTGCTGTACCTGGTAATATATCAAGTTTCTCAAAATCAACGTTTTGTAAGTAAACGATTGATGGATATAAATAATTTGAAGACATCCTATATAATTTTTCCAAATATAATTT
This sequence comes from Paracoccaceae bacterium, assembly GCA_002725175.2. Taxonomy (GTDB): domain Bacteria; phylum Pseudomonadota; class Alphaproteobacteria; order Rhodobacterales; family Rhodobacteraceae; genus CACKLF01. The sequence continues at coordinate 8,958 of PBQX02000010.1, read as the reverse complement.
GGTTTTTTCTAATAATTAAAATTTGGATTATTCTAACTTAAATTTTAGTTAATTTGTTAATAAGTCTATCAATAACACCTTTCCAGTTACCATATTCTGTTTGTTTAATCAAAACAGAATCAGGATACCAATTCGATGTCTCCCATCGCCATTCATATCCCACGGTTAACAACACAAATGTTTTAATATTTAAGCATGGTGAAATATGAACTAAAGATGTGTCTGTTGAAATCACCGCATCTACATTTTTTATTATATTAACAGATTCTTCAAATGCATTCATCTGTGTATCGATTTGATTACCATAAAATAATACGTTGTATTCAGACAAGAGTTTTTGTTCATTTTCATTTACATTCTTCGATATTACAATCCATTGTGTGTTTTCTAATTTAAAAAGAGGCAATGCATACCTCAGTTCCATCCTTCTATTGTGTTTTTCATGATTATTGTTTGAAGCTCCAAACCAATTCAATATATATTTTTTTTTATTAACTGTGGTGAGTGGCAACTGGATGTCCCTGGACGCGCACAAGGTCGCGTCAAGTGACAATTGTTTAGGCAGTGTATTGTAATCATAATTTAAAAAATCAATAAGTTTAATCAAATTAGTATGATATTCAAATTTTGGCATTAGACTATGGTTACTATATTTAATAATTGTAAGATTATGTATATTATTAAAAATTTTTATAAAAATCCAATATAATTCATCGTTGATAAAAAAAACAATATTATTATTATTATATTTGTTGCATAAAATTGGAATAAAACGCGACAACATAAATTTATCACCAAATCCACCACCATCATAAATTAATAACGTTTTACCAATATCATCTTTTTTGAAAAAGGATACATTTTCCTTATTAACATTTGGACCGGAAATACTATTATAGTATGCCAAATATGGTTTAGATTCATTATATTTTAGATATTTCAAACATTGCATTACATATGTGTCCTTACAAAATGTTATTTGTACTAAACTTAGTTTACAATTGTCAATTGTTTTCATAAATTTGTCTATTTTATGCATATGAACGTTTTCGTAGTTAAATATACTGGTTATATTGGCATATGAAAATAGTAAATCTACATAAAATGAATCAAATTTATCATAATTTTCGTATTTATTCATTATATTGTTTATAATTGTGTACGATTCAACATAATCACCGCTAGTGTATAGATGTTTACCTTTTTCAAGCGCCGCGGCGTCATGCGACGAGGCCGCGATTGTGTATATTTTTTCCTCTTTTAAGTAAGAAGAATATTTAGTATTAATCTTTTTTTTTACCATATATCTTTGATCATTTGTAATATGAATTTTTTCAGACATTTCAATATATTCCCTATCATAATCTTTGTTTTGACTCTTAATTCTAATGTTATCTTCTAATATCCACAATTTGTTATTGATTTCAGAAAGTTCTAAAAATAAGTCATCGCATGTTTCTGAAATTGGATTTTCACTGGTTAGACAATTTAGTTCTCTAATAATATTTTCTCTTATTTCATCACTTTCAGATTTTTTTAGTTTTATCTTCAATATACTAATTTTATCAATTAACTCACCAACACTACAAGATATTTTGCAAATCATAATCGAATTATATGTTATCTATAATTCAATTATTTATATGTTAGCGCGATCACAAATCCCACATTTTTGTTAATTCTTTAAGTCTTTCTGCATATTGTTCTTCATGCCCACTTCTTTGTAAATCAATATAAAAGTGATCTGTGGTATCTGTGGCGGAGAACCAGAACGGCAAAGTATTCGATATTTGAGTTGATTCTAAATATGTAAGTATATTATGTAAATGATTAATATCAGACTTTTCGCAACAAACTTTTAGAGCTTCCATAAAAACATCTACCATTTGATTTCCAACCACAAAAATATGGTCTGCGATTCCGTATTTTGGAATCCAGGCACCAGAACAACAACCATTTCCGGGATAACATATTTTATTGATTAATGTTGATTCTAAAGGAATTCTTTTCATAAATGTTTGGTCTAATCTTAAAATAATAAATAATTCTGAATCAGGCGCTGCCGTGGCAGCGCGCTCAAAAGCAGATATGAATGTTGTTACTTGATTTGTATTATTTCTAGATATTTCACGAATATCTATATTCAAACCCTTTTCTAAAAAAAAACTTCTAATTAAAGCATTTTTTTCAAATTCGTAAATAATCCCACTAATATTAATTGAATATCCCCTTTCTATGTATGGCAAAATTATAAAATAATAAATTGAATTTAAACAAAATATTTGATTTGATTCTGCATCACAACTTTTATCTGATTTCTTCATATCTGATTCAGGAAATGGCTCGCCATGAACCACTTTTCTAAAACTATCACCTCTCAGAACAATTGTTATGCTTTTATCACACATACTAAACAAAAGCATTTTTTGAGAAACTATACTTTTTTAAATAATATTCATTAAAGCACGGATTAATACGAAACATAACAAAATAGCATTATATGAATATATAGAAATTGTAGAAGAACTTGTAGAATATATGTTACTCATTTCAATTGAAGTAGATGGAAATGGAGTAGGAAAATTTGTAGCAAATCCATGATATACATCATGGGCATGCTGACTTACAGGATCATCGTGTACATGGTCAACCCAATCGTCATCCTCAACATTTCCCATGATATTCCTATTTATTCAAAACAAAAAATAACATTCATTTTTATAGAATATTTTAAATATATGCTCTGGACAACAACTTATCTTCTATAGAAGTAGCATCCCAATCACCTTTCAAAATAAATACTTCATGTATAGGTAAGAATCTCTCACCAGTCGTGCCGAGCTGTGCAATATGAATTGTATCTGTCACACCAATGGAACTATGATAGGTCGGGTCGCTAAACTCCTGTACTGAGGTACCACCCTTTTCTCCAAAATAATATTTTATACCGTTACTTGTATTTTCTGTCTCTGCTATAAAATACCATTTATCATATGAAATGCCAGAAATTGCTGCAGAATGAATACCAATCGAGCCGGTGCCGCCGCCGTCGCCGTCAATCCAAACACCAGCTCGCACATTATCGCGAAAGAATCCCTTGCTTTGGCCAGCGTTAGCAGAACTCCAATAAAACCATATAAAATATATATATCCCTCTGATGGATCTATAGCTTTATTTAGTTTTAAAGTATGCTTATCGAACATTTTTACTCCATTCCAACCGTCATATTCAACATTGTCCCAACGAGTCTCTTCGGGAGTACTGTTTGTCATATCAACATCCATATCTGGCCATACATAACCATTTAACCAAGCAGCGTTTTTCTTTGGTCTATGATACTTTTGTTTTTCAGCAGAAGCATAGAAAAGAAGCTTCTCATTTATGTCAACATACACATTTCCATCTATAACTTCATATACATAGTTAGACCACATGTGTTCCATAATTTTTTGATTATCAAAAAATTCACTATTATTTCCTGAAACAGAATATGAATTATTTATTTCCCAGCTACCTACATTCATATTGTATCTATGTCCTGCTTTATTTTGGCGAACGAAAATCTCGCCATTGCTGCTTCTATTGAAATCAAATGCATTACTAATAGACCAATTATCCACACTTGGATTTAAATATCCATTTGTAACAGAACGAAGTGATGTAGACATCCACGTCGGCTTTTCACAAGGACCTATTTTCCAATTATTTAAAGATTGTGATACCTTTCTTTCTAATGTGATTTCATGAGGCGAGAACTGGGCATTGTGTGTGAAGTAATATAAATGTATAGATTCTTTATCAGTAAATGTCCATTTATCTGATATATCAGAATTGCCGAGCGTCGTACACATATAACTTGTATAACTATTACCATTAACTTCAAAAGTAACTGACCAAGTTGTGTTGTCAACAAATTTAAAGGTTAGACTGTGTGATTTTCTAAATTCTTCATCAATAGTAAATTCTGTACAACCGGTTGTGCCGTCGCCGCCATTTGTCCTTGTAAAAAAGCCGCGGGCGTCTGCACTGTTCCACCACCAGTGTGGACCATTATCACGGAGAAAATGCTCGTTGTTAGGTTCGGCCGGCGCCGTCGAAAAGGCGGTATTACCGGCCGCATCAATACAATCCAAATAATATCCACCATGTTGCGAGTTTGGTGCATTAGCTGGCGTAAAATCATCATTAAGCTGTGTCCAAGTAATTTTAAATTCGTGTGTAAAAAAGCATCTGTCGCCAGGTTTCTCTCCGTCCGGTTGATAATTGGACTTTGGTTTTGGATTAATCTTTAATATTTCAAATTCATACCAATTCGAATCCTCCGCCCTGTTTGTTATGCCGGAACCTTCGGTTAGAAATTCAGTTTTCTGACTATTATCAGAAAAATATGTAGTTGTTTTTTCTACGTTATTATAATCTTTTATAAGAAATTTGGTGGTATAATTAAAATCATCATTCATTTCTACTTGTTTGTCTTTACCCGTTGCATTTTCTAACATACCCTGCATATAACCACAATTCTCTAAATTCCAGTTATTCAATGTCATATTACCACCATAACCAAGCTCCCAACAAAATGTAAACATATTTTGGACCGATAAACATTTGTTCATATTAAAACCTGCATTCGTGTTACCACCTGTTGCATCAGAATAATTATTAATACTTATGTCTCGCTTGCCACTGACTGATGATCCCATTTCGCAATAATAAACACCATTTATAGAGTAATTTAAGTTTTCAGCAGAAATACTTATATCACACAAATAATTAGGGTTAGGAACAGTTATATATCCCAGCAATGATGGACTCGACGTCGTACTCGTGATGCCCGCCCACAGCTGTATTTCATCGCCGTTACTGACAACCCCTCTACCACTACTCTCAGTGGTCCAACCACCTGACACCTTTCTTGAATAGAAACTTGGGTTATCTGAATCTGAGCCATAGTTAACATCGAGTATCAGGTTATTATTAGTATCGAGTTCGAAGACTATTCCAGTTGTGTTCTCCCACGCGCCTTGATCAAAATGGAGCGCGTGTAATTGATACCTTACATAACCATTTAATTCTTCTGCTTTGACATATTCGTAAACGTCGTTCCAAGTACCATCTGTATGAATATTAATTACTGTTGGCGGCGCGAATACTCGCGACCCGAACGTTCCAACATAATTACCAGTTCTACAAATTAAATCGATAGCATCCTTTTTAAACAAAACATCTATATACAAATATTGATGGTCTGATGAATTTATTGAACCAACACTAGTCTCAGTACCCATTTCATCACTAAGATTTGCATAAATAGTTACATCATTGTTTGTACCAGATGATAATAATATACCAGCTGTACGAGGATTCATTTCATCTAAACAAATAGAATAACTAACTCCAGAATTCATAGGGCATGTTATAGTATATCCACCATAAGTATAACCAATAATCTTCTGTCCATACCATTCTCCATTCACAGTATTCAGTAGTCGCCGGCTCTCGTCAAGTCCATATCCAATTTCCGTTTTTGTAACAACATCACCATTAATTGTCCAAGAATCGGACCAATTATTTATTTCTAATACAGATATACTAGATTCAACTTTTATTGATTTCGCTTGGAAGTTATGTTGATTTGCAAAATAATATAATGATTCACAAGGTAATTCAAACTCAAATGTTTCATAAATATTAAGCGAATCAATGTTATTCGTCCTAGTATCTGGATCAGTAGTAGACCGTTCTTTAGTATTCATCCAAAAGTATGGTAATTCAAAATTATCTGGAACACCGTACAAAATAACATCATATGTTCCACCACTTTCCGCAGTTGGAGAAGGCGATGACTTAGGAGATAGCACAGTCGTACCCGATTGAAGAGATAATACATTATCTTGTAATTTTATAGTATAACTTGTGCTTGCATCCAGGGAAAAACCGCTATAGTTGTTAGCACCCGAGGTCCATAATACCCTAGCTGTATTATCCAGGTCATTAATACTCGTGTCGGGCGTGCCTGTCGCGAGGCCTAATTTCCCATGAAATGATGGCCATACATATGCATTGCCTTTGTCGTCGTGCTCAGAAATACCAGAATGTGTGACAATCATAAAACTATCGGTCGTGTTGTCCTCGGTGGGTAGTGTCCAGGAATTACTTGTATTAAACGTTAAACAAAAATCATGATCAGCATTGAAAGAAAATTTAATTACATTTGAACCAGAAGAATAATTTAATTTAGAACTGATAATTTTATATGCAATGTAGTTATTTCCGCCATTTGACCACCAAAGTCTTTTAGAATATAGATTAATATTGTGAGCAGAGACTACGTCTCGGACAAGGACCGGACCTGGCAGATCGCCCCACTGCCCCCCCGAGATCTTCGGCCAGCCAGTGACATTTACTGATGTGCGTGCACGATAAAATACATTTGGAGGTATTGCCTTGAAAGTACTTCCTGGTGTGAATACATATTCACTACCATTGTTAATTTCTCCAGCGTTATATAATGTTATCAATTTATCTAATGTATTAATTATTGTACCACAATGTCCATCATATTCTGCCCCAGCTTCGTCTTCCGCAACAAAGAATTTACCACTATTACTAACTGTTTGACCAGATGAATCAACTTTACACATTTTTATATAGTTTCCATCAGTATAACTTGCAATATAGTTACCAGAGTCACTTACGTCAGAAATATCATAGCCAAATGCTTCTATACTTCCCCCGGAAAACGCCGCCGAATTCAAAGTACCAAAATCATTAGGAATATTATTGAATTTTATATCAATTTTTAATTCAGAACTATTAGATATATCTCTTGAGAAAGCTGACGATATATTATTGGTAAGCTCTGTAAATAAGGTCTTGTTTGTACTGCCGTTCCCATACCATAATAATGAAGATATTCTCGGTGCATTTGCATCAAAACACACAGAATGCGTACTCGAAAAATCTAAAGACGTTGAGAAAGTAATGTCTCCACCATGATTATCACAAATCTTCTGTCTCATCCAAGTACCATTGATTTCATCTTCAGAACTGCTAATTTCTGTATTTGTTATAGAACTAGTTCTATTCCACATCCATTCATTACCATAATTATAAACATCCAAAAATGATTTGTATCTTGCTTGGGAACTTAAATCAATATCTACATTTCTTCCTAATTCATAACAGGCATAAAACATGTCATCTGATTGAAATCCCTTATCCTTATATGTTGAATCAGTTACAATATTCCAGCTAGATAATCCCTTTCCTGAGAATATATAACAGTTGTAAAACATCTGTTCTAAAGAGATTGGGTTTGTTATAGTCCAGTTACTTACGTCTCCATCAAAACGCACCGCGCTAAGGAACAAATGTTTTGTATTTGCATTTTTTATATTCCAGTTTTGTAAACTAACTACTGTGTTCTTTTTAATAGATGGTAAATCTTCAATTGATGAACAACTAAAATTATATATACTAAGTTGCCCTATTGTTCCACTGAAAGGCGTAGCCGTCGCCGAGATGTCAACTGCATTTGCTGTAATCGCCCATGCACCTATCATAAAGTCTACGTTATTTCCGGTATTAATGTCCAGAGGCGCACTATCCATTATCCACACACCAGTACTATGATTCTTTAAGAATAAATATATATTAGTACCATCATAACTAACAGCTACAGTAGTTTCAACTCCTGCGGATACAGTACCTATATTCGGATCGAGCCAATAATCACCAGCGCCCGACCCCCAAAAACAGAGAGCATACACACCTCCACTGGCATCACCACCATTATAAGATGTACTGTTTGATATTTTCAAGGCGAATCTCCCCTTGCTGCCCGCAATTCCATAACCAAATATGATTTGAGGGGTATTTGGAGTGCTCCAGTTTGCATTGAAAGTTACTATAATTGTTCGAGGTGAATTACGAAGTATTCCTGCTCCACGTATATCAAAACCTAACTCTCCATTTGCGCAATCAACAGAACTCCCGTTGCCGTAGCCGTCGCGGCCGCTTGCAATTCGTATTGCGTTCGTTCCAGTTCCGTCAAAAATAGTTGATGTTGCATCATATGAAAATAGTGGAGTTGCTAACTTAGCATCATATTCAGACTCTATACCCTTTCCAAATGCATTTTCAAACATTTCTCGCGAATCTACGCAGATGTTAAAATTACATCCCTCCATTATAAAGTCGGCACCCATACCAAGTCGTGCACAATTTTCAAATAGTCCTCTGCTATCCTCGCACCACGAATAGTCTATAGTTCCTCCTTCACGAACATCACTAATATTAATATCAACTCCATTTCCCAATTCGTAACAGTTGGAAAACATCCTGTACATTGAATATTGTATTTGATTAGGAGAAGATATTGTCAAAGAAGATAAACCAGTACCTTTAAAATCCCAACAATCCGTAAACGTGTGATAAAAACTATTCGGGTTTGTTATAGTCCAGTTACTTATGTCTCCGTCAAAATAATAGCTATATGCAAACATAGTATAGCAGTCTACACCATTAACATCGTCATTCAGTTTCCAGTTTTTAAGTTCAACAATTCCACCAGATGAATCGGTATAATCAGAAACGTCGTCCGCGCCTGCGCTAATGATTACGGTATTGATCGTATTATGAGTGCTGCCAAAAGTATATTTAAATGTATTTTTACAATTACCAGCAGCTGCCAAATTTATTAAATTACAATTGTTCATAATAAAATCATTCTTACCAAGACGAACACAGCCATTAAATGCATTAAACAATGACGAACAATAAGTATAATCCCAGCCTGTAATGCTATTTAACCCCTCACTAATATTAATATCAACTCCATTTCCTAATTGGAAACAGTGGAGAAACATCGAATCCATTGAATATTGTATTTGATTAGGAGAAGATATTGTCAAAGAAGATAAACCAGTACCTTTAAAATTATAATTGTGAATAAACGT
>PBQX02000118.1:0-13402 GCA_002725175.2 Paracoccaceae bacterium | reverse complement strand
TTCTTCTTCTTGATCTAGTTCTTCTTCTTGATCTAGTTCTTCTTCTTGATCTAGTTCTTCTTCTTGATCTAGTTCTTCTTCTTGATCTAGTTCTTCTTCTTGATTCATTAATATACTCTTTTATAAAAAATTATAAACGATATTAATGTGAAATGGAAAATCTATGTCCAATTTGTTTTTGTAGATTAAATGATCAGATGCATGGTTTTGTACAAAACCATTTTATAGAGATTTTACGTAATCATCTATCATAAAATAAGTATTCAAACGTTACGTCTTTTATTGGTTTATTTGATATATAATGATGAGTTGTTTCAAGTAATTTGTTTAAACGTAAATCCCAATTGTCTTTGTTCTTTATTCTCAAAATTCCATCTTTACCAACTTTCCAACAAGATTCTATTTTTTGATTATTAGAATCAACATAACTATCCGGATTAAATCGTATTATTACAATAGGTCTATGAATATTGTTTTCACTAAAATCTTGACTTAATTCCATGATTCTCTTGTTTTCACAACTATAATCTCCATGTTTGTGTTTATTTTCATCACATTCTATAATTAATATATGACTTCCCAAGTCGCAAACCATATCGGGTCTCTTTTTAGAACACCCTAAATCATATGCCTTGTCGTTTACCCAATCAACATCTGTATGTTCTGTTATAAACTCTACCATAGACAATTCCTTCGTTTTATAATTATGTTTTACAGCATATCCTGCTTGAATAGCACAAGTTAGGCATAATTTATTGTATTTTGTAATTCCCGTTTTTGATTTACAGATTCTACAAATTTGACTACCACCACATTGTATACAATGTGACTTATGTTTATCGTGTTCGCAAATTTTAGAACCACCACAGTCTTTACAACCCGACTTATGTTTACCGTGTTCGCAAATTTTAGAACCACCACAGTCTTTACAACCCGACTTATGTTTACCGTGTTCGCAAATTTGACTACCACCACAGTCTTTACAACCCGACTTATGTTTACCGTGTTCGCAAATTTGACTACCACCACAGTCTTTACAGAAATCTTTTCTTTTACCGTGATCGCAAATTTGACTACCACCACAGTCTTTACAGACAACTCTTCTTTTACCGTGATCGCAAATAGAACCACCTTTACACTCTTTACATACCGACTTATCTTTCCGGTGTTCACAAATTCGACTACCGCCACATTTTATACATATCTCTCTTCTTTTTTTATGCTCACACATCTCATTACCACCGCATTGAATACAACGCTCTAATCTAATATTATGTTCACAATGCCATTTTTTACCACTCCATATTCTAATTTTTCTTTTTAGAAGCCATTTTTCGCCTTTATGTCTTTCTAATCCTCTTTTCCCTGTCCATTCTTTCAAGTTATATTTGTTATTATTAGCAAATGCACCTGGAATATTGATATTCATATTTACAAATATTAATTATGAATTACGCAATTCATTTTTATCATTTTTATTCTTATTACGTAAAAATGCCTGCCTACTTAAAGTAGACAGGCATAACGCAAAAACGCCCACCTTACCAACCAAGGTAAGATGGGCTACTATTCCGTGCGGGGCTCGTGGGAGCTCGTTTTTAAACTGGAAACTCGCGACCTCCAGCAAGACTTATATACATAAGGCTGGCACTCTAACCAACTGAGTTAACGGAATAGCATAAACATGTATCTGATGGGGTTCGAACCCATGCTCTCTTATAGAACTGGGGTATGTATTCATATATTAATATGAAACTTAAATCCAGCGCCTTAGACCAGTACCGATGTGTTTTTAACACTATTCTCGGCCACAGATACAAGTGAAGATGGACTTTGTCCTTCTTACTATATACTATAGTATACCCCTTATACTGTTTTTTTCCAGGAGATTGAATGGAATCCCTGGAAGAATCATACAAATTTTTAAATAACTATTAGAACATATTATTTTGGTAATTTTTTACGGGTTTTATGTTCTAATAATATACGCTTATTTACATTATTAGATAAATACGGTAATATTAGATTTTTTTCGGTTTTGGATAAATAAGAACCTCTCAAAGCGACAAGTCTTTCAGATATTTGTTTTCTGGAACCACTTGTAGTAAGTCCATATTTTTTTGCTAATTTAATAAAAATAGCTTTACTATTTTTATTACTTTTGTTTTTACGGGTTTTACTATTCATATTAGTTATACAAATATTTTAATAGTTTTTGTTTTCTTCGTTTCCCTCCTAAAAATTTACTAATATTATCTGGTAATTCTTCAACACCTTTAATTCTTGCTGCATCTTTGAGGTGTCGCGCATCGTTATATGATTCATCAAAAGAATTTTGTAAAACATTATGGATTTTTTTCATTTTTCTTGAATGAAGTTTTTCTTCTATTTCTTTTATTGTATTCATATCTTCATCTGTTTTGCGTGTAACCAGGTTTATCATAGCGTAAGCATATTGCTCAATATAATCGCCATTTGGATTTCCTTCGTCATTACCAATTCCTTGTTCAGCTAACCAGCGTTGTTTACCTAATTCAAACGAGGTAATTGGAGGGTTGGCGGTATTCATATCATCTTTAAGTGTATAAAAACGAGTTTTTCCAGTCTTTCGAGCCGGTCGAATATCTCCTTGTATCATATCTAAGAGAATACCGCTGCCGTCATCATCTTGTGAATGTCTATTATAGATTTTGTAAATATTTTCAATTCTATCAAAATAATCGTGTGCAATCTTCTTCATAGGTTCTTCAAGTCTATTTTGTATATTTCCAATATTTTGTGAATACATGTTATTTTTTTCAAGAAGTTTTATAATACCTTCAAAAAATCCATTTATGATGTTAGGATTTAGTCTATTTTTTCCAAGTTTTTTAGAACCAAGAATGTCTAAATGTCGTCCTATTCTATAAAGGTATAGTTTATTTTTTAGCGGTTGTTTACTATTTTCAATACTAACTATTTTTTGAATAAAATAAAATTCTAATTCTTCAAGAAAGTCTTTAAAACCTTGAAAAATTGGATCGACAATTTGATATTCATTAATATTTTGTGTCCAATTTGTAGCAATGTTTGACTTTTTAAGTTTAAGAATATTATCTCTTATTTGTATTGGAATAAATCCTCTACCCATATATTTAATGAATCGGTATGTTACAGTACGAATAACACCAGATAATGTACTATATCTATAATTTTGTGGTGTATCAAGACAGTGTGAACAGACTACATCAGGATGCAATCTGACAATTGGTGCGTCCCCGGCTTCGGCGCTCGCGACGGCGTCGTCGAGAAGGCACTCCCGCATCGTATTCTCGGCGTAGGCCTGGCGGTAGCCAGGGTCGTCGTCCCAGCGCACCTCCCACTTGCCGTCCTCGCGCTGGGCCGAGATGGTCCCCAGCAACTTGCGGTCGCCGAAACCGGGTCCGCTATGGGCGATTCTTGCTCCTACTCGCACTTTATTTCGTTTTTCTGTATCTATGTATACTTTACAAATACTGTAATCGTAATAATTATCAATATATGTGGGTACTGATACATTGCCGTATAAAAAAATCAATTGAACATTTGGTAATCGATTTCTTACAATTTTTTTTAGATGACTGTTTGGAACAATACCAAATTTGGTATTGTGAATTCCAACATCTACAACCGTATAACCATAACCATTTTCTGGTTTAGAATCATCAGGCTCAGGCAGAACAGTATTAGTGTATTGGGCGGCGATTTTCGCCGCATCTGCAGCTTTTGCTCGTTCTACAAGAATGGGTTTCATTATTGAATGATATTGTTCCGCCAATTCAGCTGACGTAGTATGAGAGTTTATTGGACCATTTCTTGGTACATCTGGGCCTAATCTATGCCGAATTGCTTGATCAATTCTCTCTTCACTATTTACAAAGACTAATCTTTGTGGCCATGATAATGCTTGCCTTGTACTAACAATAGTGCCTTTTTTAAGTTCTAATTGTGGATACATTTGCGGATAGTTATTCCAGCGCCGGGCGTCGTCGAGTATATTGTCTGTTGTATATAAATCATTAGGTAGCTTATTCGGATTATCAACCTTAATATCTTCGATTACTTCATACGCATTTTTATTATTTAACCAGCCGAACGGATTGCTGATAGGGTGAAATGATGAAACACTAATTTCCATATTAATTGTATCTTCTACTGGTGGCTCGTTTAAAAATCGTGTAGTGTTACCATATGATTCATGCAATGAATCTCTGAATTTGTGATGTCCCTTACTGAAATAAGCACATAAATTTTTGCAACCAAAATGAGCAGTGAAATTATCAATTATAACTTTTTGAACTTTGTTACTAAATTGTATATTATTCCAGTTGACCGGATCATGATAAATACTATGATCTACTTTAAAATAAATATCTATATCATTTGGTATCCAACCTATATATTTGTTTTCATTTTGTCTTGTAAGTTCCATGGCAAGAGCAGCGGAACCTCCAATTGTACCTTTATTATGAATAACCCAATCATATAAATAATTTGCTATATTTTTATCCATTTTTGTGGACAATTGTAATAGTTCCTTATTTGATATAGCCTCTGGAGGCGTCACCGAGGACCTCGATGATTCTTCTTCTGCTGCGGATGCAGGTGCCGACTCTTCAGAATCATAATTATATTCATCGGAGTTAGTAGGACTATCCATTATTGATTAATAACATTTTTATATTTGAGCGGCAAAGCGCCGATGTGGGTTTGTGTAACCATTGTATCTACAAAAGTGTTTAAGTCATAATGAAATATTACATCTCCATTGTCATCGTTTAAGTGAAGTTTAGAATAAAAATCATCTGATTTATAACAACCACATAATCTATAAGGCTGATTTTTATTGTAAACTCTCCAATCCACATATGGATTCGCAAATTTTTTTAAGTAATTACTAAGTTTTTCACGTTCTTCTGGACTAATAGAATATTCTGGAAAAATAATATGCCAAGATTTTTTATCAAATCTATGTGCTGAAAGCACGTGACGGATAGAAGGATAAATGTTGTACAACAATTTTAAAATGGCATATAAGTGTTGTAAAACTTCAGTCAAATCAAGTAAACAATCATTCGATTCAATATCAAAATATAATTTGCTGTTATATTCTATTATTTCATAAAAACATCTCATATTTTGCGGTGTTTGTTTTATGTAATCATATAATTCAGATGGATTTTCAAATACTGCACTAGCTTGTTTAACTGATCTAAATTCGTTTTTTGAAATAACAATTCCCTTGTTTCCATATAAGCGAATGCGCTCATCTATGCATCGCTGTTTTTGATTTTTACCCCTAAACCAAAGTTTATTTTGAAAAAAAAAAGTTAACAAACATTCACTCATATGAATATATTTTATAATTCATAGCCTGGGCCAGCGCGTTGGACTTCGCGCTATGAAGCAATATACAACGAATCCACTACTACAATATCTCTAATAATTTCTTTTTGAATTTCTTCAATTATATTTGAAAATTCAGGTTTTTGATAGATTTCGGAAATCTTTTTCCATTCTTCACAAATATTATACACTTTCAACATACTTCTAACAAAGTTGCCTTCATAAAGTTCACTACACATTTTTTCCTGAATGCTATTGAAATTCCATTTTTCAATTGTCCATAAGTAAACATAACAACCAAACATTGGAGTCATATTATAATTCATATCTCGTAGTCGTTCTTCACCATGCAGTTCTTCATATTTATTTTTTAAATAATTCATTTCATTACTTACTTCTTGATGATTAGGAACACATAATGCTTTATACATATGCGACGCAGACGCCGCCCCATCGGTGTCTTTATTTAGTTCTTTTTCATCTATTAAACTACCAACAATAAATGATATACAAGATTTTGATGGATACATACCAGTTGAATCAATTCTTTCAAACAATGAAGTTAAATATTCCGTTGTTAGAAATGAATCACTCTCATTAATAGAAGAACAACATCGTCCCTTTAGTGTCACTTTTCCTTCACTGGATATATAACCAGTGTTTTTAAGGATATGTTCTTGCCACTGACATGTTTCAATAATATAATTCTTTGATTGTACTAGATTTTTTTCTAGTTTTGAAATATCTTTATTAATATTCTCCAAATTTTCAATGTTTTGTAGTGTTTCTTCTGTTATTTCCTTTTTAAGATTATTAATTTGCGCTTGCATCTTCCTTCTCTTATTTGGTTTGCTATTTCTCATAACAACTTCTTGTTTTTTTATATGTTCGAGTTTTGTATAATCATCATCTTTAATACTTATACAACCCTTCTTCTGTTTCAATGATTCTAATTCAAGATTGATACCTTTGATACAATCGTTTATTTCTTGGGACATCAAGGTTGATTCAAATAATTCTTCTGGTTTTCTTTCTGTTTCGATACATTTTAATAACAAAACGGGATCCATTTTGAATTTAGATACAACGGAAGAATGCTTTCCTTTAACAATATTACTAAAATCCGTAAGTGTTGTCATATTTTTTGGAGGAATTGGAAAATAAATCACCGTTCCTAAAGTATCTTTACCTCTTCGACCAGCCCTACCAGCCATTTGACAATATTCTTCCGGATTTAAACAACGTTGTTCTTTACCATCGAATTTTTGTAATTCGCCAAATACAACACATTTTGTTGGCATATTGATTCCAACTGAAAATGTTTCAGTTACAAACATAACCTTGATCCATCCTTTGTCAAATAATGTTTCAATAATTTCTTTCAAAATCGGAATCAAACCAGAATGATGGATACAAACACCTTTTGTTAACAGTTTTCTAATTGTCCATACTTGTGATAACTGCATGCCTGTTTCACCGAGGAATTTTTTCACATAATAATCAAACATATTAATGCATTCCGTTTGTTGCTTTCCATCAATTAAAGACCTTTGAATCATCAATGCTAATTTTTCTGTTTGTTTTCTAGAAAACACGAAGAATAATGCCGGAAATAGTTCTTTATTTTCTAAATATTCTAGAAATTTTTTAAGCATTGTTGGACAAGATTCACGATCTTTTTGTTGTTTACTATTAATCAATTTCCAATTATTATAAAATGCTTTGTACTTTAAACTATCTACATCATTTGTATTTGTTACAACTTTGTCACACTCATTATTCCAATATACTTTGTGTACAAGAGGAACTGGTCTATAATGTGTTGATATGAGATGACATTTTTTGCCTTTAATATTTTCAACCCATTTACGAAATCCTTCTGCTCCAGGAATTGAAGCTGATAGCATAACTAAGATTACGTGTTTAGGCATCATACTAATAACCTCCTCCCATACGTGTCCTCTGTCATTATCGCGTATATAATGAACCTCATCCAGTACTATTGCATTTACATTATCAAAATACTCTATATTAGTATATAAAAGATTATTCACAATTTCTGTTGTAGCAACTAATACATTTGCATCCGGATTCACCTTAATATCACCTGTCAAAATACCAATAGATGAATCTTTAATGCCGTTCTTTTTTTGAAAATCTCCGTATTTTTGATTTGATAATGCTTTAATTGGACTTGTATAAATAGAGCGTTTATTCTTTGATGAAGATAATGCTATTGCAAATTCAGCAATAGTGCTTTTACCTGCCGACGTATGTGCAGTAACCAAAACGTTATCCCCATTTAGTATTCCATCAATAGAATCCTTTTGAAATTTATCAACTTTATATGGAAATTCTATAATATTATTAATGTAATCCTCATTCATGATTAAAACTATGAGTTTATTCTTATTATTCTTAAGTTGCGGTTCACACATCATTTTTATGATTTGTGGTGTTGGGGTTATTTAATTTAAGTTTAATTATAAAAAATGTAGACATAAAACATAATATGTCAACATATCTAAATCCTAAAATTATCCAATTAGATTCTTTGAGTCTTACGAGGGAAATAACTGATGATGAAATTGGTGTTTTTAGACCTGCTGATTTTTGTATTACTAATTATGGTAAGATTACAGATCTTACAATTAAATTTGTTGATTTGAATGACATGGGTGGTGGTGGATGGGATGAGGTTCTTGATACTTCTGGTAATACAGGATCAACAGCAGTGTTAAACCTATTAGCAGAGGGACTCAGTTATGCTGCTATTTATACAAACAGCTCAGTTGAAACAAACGACGGAAGTAGTTCGAAATTTTGGATATCGCGAACGCAAGATGTTAGTGGTGTAGAATTAGAAAGTGGTGTAACATTAGATATACATAATATATCTGATTTCCATGCAAATTTTTACACCCCACACCCGGAGGGTAATACTAATACTCCAGAAGATACTTTAAGAGGAGCTTTGTTTAATTTATTAGTAAGACATTTGTTTGATCCGACCGCTTTACAAGTTACACAACCCACTATGGATTTTACACAAGATTCTAATCGTTCAAGTAGATTATTTGTAAATGCAGATAATACAATCAGTGTTACATCGGATTTATATAACAAAACAGTTTCTCAGTTTAACAGAGTCCTAAATGATATTTCAGAACAAGATGAGGTGGCTTATTGGGGTAATCGTTCGTCGTATCTCATCGCGGCGGGTGATACAAGAGTCAATTTCGTTACTGGTGATGATTTTTACGTATATTATTCATTAACTATGAACTTTTCTGCACATGACACATCCGGAAATAACGCAGCACCAGCATCACTTGATGCTTTATCAAGTACTGGTGACTCGTCAAATGCTTTTGCATCTGGATTTTTAGCAACCGAACTTACTTCAACATTTGTACTCAGTTGGAATCTGGATATAGCGTCATTAGCAAGAACAACTGTTTCTATTACTTATAAATTATCCGCAGTTGATTATGCGTCGATTACGGCGGCGCAGGAGGCTGCTCTGAAAGCAGATCTCAAAACGAAATACGCAAACGCGCTCAACGTGCCCGAAGAAGATATAGAAATAACTCTTAGCTCAGGATCTCTTTTAGTGAATGTAGTTGTTGGTTTTGAAGGTTATTCCGACGCAGATGGGATGGATACGCAGACCACCGCCGCGACTAATGCACTCGTCACCACCGAGATTCAAGAGGAATTCATTGGCTCCGTCAACGATAAACTAAACTTGACTGGCGCGGACGAGCTCGCGGTCGGCGACGTGACGGACGAGAACGGCGTGACCATCAGCGCCTCCAGTGTTACAGTGGGAGATAATGCACCACAGCCAGAGCCAGAGCCAGAGCCAGAACCAGAGCAGGGCCCCCCAGAGCCGGAACCAGAGCCGGAACCAGAAGCAGCAGATGCCGTAGAATCAGATTATGCTATTAGACTAGGGACGGTGCAGCAGAAGAGTGCTAACGGCCAGGACAAGTGGATCATACCGATAGAACTAAGATGGCCAGCGACGTTTGGCCTCTTAGGCGGCGTCCTTAGTACAGAAGAAGCGCTAAATTGGGACGACTCCAACCAGGCGTTCTTCGACACGAACAATTACATCAATATGCCGGACACATTTTTTAAGGGGGCGTCGAACGACCCCACGGGCTCGACTCCGAACAAGGTATCCCAGGGTCTCGTGCACCCTGGCATTAGATACGACGACGATGCGAGAGGCACTGAGAGCAATCCCACCGGCGTGATCTTGTCCGTGAGCGCTGGCGGCACCTCCGACAACTATTTACGTAATGGTGATTATATAATAATTGGTTGGCTTGATGGTGGTGGTGCCGCGAATACTGGGGTCGCGGGTACTGACTTATATACTTTAGTTACAGACGGCGACAACAAGACCTACTTCGAGTTCGTCGACCTCGACCACTACGACGCTACGGGCGAAGTCGAGACGACATCAGTTCATGCAGGCGGTTCTACAGCGTCGAGCGGCTGGCCTGGGCCTGCTACACCAGATTTTTTGTTATTTGAATAATTTATTAATGTATAGTATTTTATAATTTGTTAATATATAATGGTACGGATAAGAGGAGATGTCAACAATGATGGCACCATAAGTACATTAGACGCGTCTTTTATTCTTTCATATATAGTTAATATTCCTGGTTATGCGATCGAAACTGGCTCTGAGGATTATATTGCAGCAGATGCTAATAATGATGGTGTCGTAACTACATTAGACGCGTCTTATATTCTTTCACATATAGTTAACATTCCCGGTTATGAAACATTTGACCCCATGCCCAGTGTAGAACCTGAGCCAGAGCCAGAGCCATATCCCGCAGATGTAATAATTAAATGCGAATTCACTGAATCTCTTTTATTTGTAAAAGGTCAATATATTCAAGATGCAAGTGGTATTGGTGCACTCGATTATGATGCATCGGGTAATCTAATTATGGGAACTCCTGCTCCAACAGATCCTCCAACACCTGCAATAATTATTTCTGCTAAATCAGGAAATGAAATAAACAAAAATATGACTGGATTTTTATTTAATTTTAATAAAGATACTACTAAAATAACCAATGGTGTATCATCTAATAGTCCATCTTCAGGTCAAGATCCATCGTGTCTTGAATATTATAATGTACAAAATGTGAGTGATTTTCAAATTGAATACAAACCAATATTTAACTTTTCAATTGTTGAAAATCTAAATGGTGAAGGTGTAATAAATGGATATACATCCAACCAAAATCAAGACCATATATCTTTGACATCAGAATATCAAGAATTGATGGTAATTCCTTTCGAATATGCTGTAAATTTAGATTCTTTAGAAATTGTTAGCGATGATAACAGTCAACTTTATAGTGTTTCAATTGAATACGAAGGACCCCAAACTATTCCAGAAATAATAATTAAATGCGAATTCACTGAATCTCTTTCATTTGTAAAAGGTCAATATCTTCCCGGTATTGGGGGAGTTGGATACCTTGATCAAGATGATAGTGGTAATCTAATTATGGGAACTCCCCATACTACAACTCCGGCGACAAAGGCTATGATTATTTCTGCCAAATCTAGTGATGATACAGAGAAAATATTTAATGGATTTTTGTTTGATTTTAGTGGAAATACAACAAAATTAACCAATGGTGTTTCATCTAATAATCCTGGAGAAGATAGTGAATGTTTACAATATTATAATGTATACGATGTGAGTAATTTTCAAATTCTTTTCAAACCCATATTTGATTATACAATTTCGAATAATCTTAATGGTGGCGGCGCAATAGCTGGTTACACAACAAATCAGTCACATTTTATAAATCTAACATCAGAATTTCAAGAGTTGATGGTGATTCCTTCTGATTATTTCATGAGTCTAGAAAAAATAGAACTAGTAAAAAGTGACTCTTCCAGATTGTATAATGTTGTAATAGAATATGAAGGACCTATCTTAGAATGAGTCGATTTGGCCGCGTCGCAGGCGAATTATAAAAAAATATGTATATTTATAAATGAATAACAAAGATAATTGTGATATTTTGTATAAAATAGAGTTTGATCCTGCCCGAATGTGTTTAGATTCAAATCCAAATAGTGCTCGTGTGCCAATACCTTGTATTATTATATCTTTAAAAACATCTGATAATAGTGAAAAAAGTATTTCTGCATATGATTTGGGATTTAGTTCTGTATCACCAAAAAATAGTGAAGGTAAAATTGAACAAGTTAATAAATTAGATTTTAATTGGTCTAGTTTTTCTTGGAAATATACTCCATTTTATTCGTTAGGAGCATTTACGACTAACTTGGAAAAAGGTGGTAAAATAAATGCATTTACAACAGATAGTAATCGTTTTGTTGTTGTTAATGGTGAATATCAAGAAGTATTAGTATTAAATTATGATAGAAATGTTAGTATTGATAAAATGATTTTAGTGTCAGATAGTTGTGGAACAAATTATAAAGTAATGTCCGAATTTTAAGGTATATTTAATATTATAATATAGTATAATCATGCCAAAATTTTGTGATGTAACTAATAATGGACAAATAGATATTGGAGATGCACAGTATATTGCAGCTTATTTGGCTGGATTACCAGGATATGATATACCTAGACCAGCATTAGTAGATGCTAATGGAAATGGAGACATAGATATTGGAGATGCGCAATATATTGCGGCATATTTAGTTAAATTACCTGGTTACGATATTCCTGATATTGATGTTGGTTTGGAACCAGAACCTGAGCCAGAACCAGAAGCATTTTCTACCGATGTGTTAGTAAAAGCAGAATTTGTAACAGAAAGTGTATACAATTTAGGGGGTGGATTAACTCAAGAAGACATGATGATTATCTCAGCTAAGGCAATTAATTCTGAAAAAAATATTGTTGCATTTGATTTTAGGCTTGATAGCTCTGGTATTTCTGCACTTGTGGATAACAACTTTTTACCTTATAATGTAGATATTGAAAATGCTCCTAATTTGTATTCTAAACTTCTAAATTGGGAAGTAGTAAACAAAAATTTTAGTTTTGGACTTATAAATGGTTATACCGTAATAAGAGAGATGTATGAAACAATACCTACAACAGATTATAAAGTTCTTTTAAGAATTCCATGTGATTATTATTCAGAACTTACTAAAACAACTCTTGTTTCAGATATTCCTGGTCATAATTGGAATGTAGAAATAGTATCTTAGAAACATAATAAAAAACTCCTTTTTTTTAAGAAAGTGATAATAATATCGATAATAGTATACCCAAATGAGTGCGCATTCGCCAATTTTAATTGGCGATGTCAATGGCAATGGCGAGATTGACATTGGTGATGCAGTGTATATTGCATCATATCTCGCCGATGTATCAGGGTATATTATCGATGTGTCGGAAATCGATATTGCGGATGTTAATAGAGATGGTGTAATTAACAGTCTTGATGCTGAATATATTTCGGGATATTTAGCAAAATTACCAGGCTATGAAACATTACCGCCTTTTATGATCGGTGATGTAAATAGAAATGGTGAGATTGACATTGGTGATGCTGTGTATATTGCATCATATGTAGCAGATGTATCAGGATATTTTATTGATGAATCTCTATTTAAAAATGCTGATGTTAATCGTGATGGAGTCATTAGTAATCTTGATGCAGAATATATTGCAGGATATTTAGCAAAATTACCAGGTTATGAAACGATGCCTCCTCCAATAGAAATACAACCCGAACCAGAACCAGAGCCGGAGCCACAACCTGAACCCGAAGCATTATATCCCGAACCCGAACCCGAACCGGAGCCACAACCTGAACCCGAACCGCAGCCGGAGCCGCAACCTGAACCCGAACCGCAGCCGGAGCCACAACCTGAACCCGAAGCATTATATCCCGAACCCGAACCGCAGCCGGAGCCGCAACCTGAACCCGAACCGCAACCTGAACCCGAACCGCAACCTGAACCCGAACCCGAACCGGAGCCACAACCTGAACCCGAACCGCAGCCG
>PBQX02000009.1:0-5055 GCA_002725175.2 Paracoccaceae bacterium | reverse complement strand
GTACGTCTGTTGATAATTTATCTGCATTCAGAACCTCTGACAATGTATTTGAAGATACTATGGAATTAATACCTGGAATAGGTAATTTAAATTTTGATAGTCGATTTATTTTAGAATATAATGTGAATCCATCCATTGGTCACAAATTTACTGACCCGACAGGAGGGTATGCCGACGGCGACCCCACGCATCGCCCAGAAGGCTCTCTCCGAGCTGCGGTCGATCAATGGATTGATGGATCATGGGACGTTTCTGGAATAGGGCACATTTCAACTTGGGATACAAGTCAAGTAACAGATTTTTCTTTTTCGTTCTGGAACAGCGAGCCGTTCAATGAAGATATTTCGCATTGGGATGTATCCAGCGCCACAACGATGGAAGGGATGTTCTCCTACACCGACACCTTTAACCAGGACATCGGTAATTGGGATGTATCCAGTGTCACCGACATGAAGTGGATGTTCTCCGGCGCCGAGAAATTCAACAAACCGCTGAATGACTGGGACGTATCCAGTGTCACCGACATGAAGTGGATGTTCAACGCCGCCAAGAAATTCAACCAACCGCTTTTCCAATGGAACGTGTCCAAAGTTACGAATATGCAGTATATGTTCCAGACCGCCTCGGCCTTCAACCAGAACATTTCTAATTGGGACACCAGCTCCCTTGGATCCCAAACTAACATGTATGTCGACAGCCCCATGGAGAACAACAATAGTTACAAAGCCCCAACTACATAACATAGATTAAATAAATCAAATTATTATTTTACAAAAGGAATTGGATTGTTTAATCAAAAGTCTCCATATTTTGTCATACGCATGCTTGGCATAAATTTATGAGACGAATATTTAGTAATTTTTTCTAAATATAATGGTTCGTTAAAATATTCTTTAACACTCGAATATTGTATGTTTTTGCACTTTTTAATTTTTGGCCACCAAAATTGACGAATAAATTTATTTGGATTGGACAATAATGCCGCTTTAACTATATAATATGAGAAAATAGATGGTGAATTAGGAATTTTGATTATACAATCTGTTCCATTTTTTCGACATCCATGCTGTTTCAATATTTTTGCAGCTTGCTTTAAACAAAAATTTCTTTCCTGTACAAATATTTGCGTCTTGGTGAGTGAGTCTAATTCTTTTATGGTTGGTATTTTTTTGTATTGAATATGTGCCAGATTCAATATTGTCGCCCATGTTTCAACAATACATTCATCAAGATGTTCTAAATTATTTTTAGTAATTATTGTTCCGTATTTGACACAGTGTAATTCCAAAGCATGAATTAGTTCATGAATCAAAACCTTTTTACTCTCTTCTTCTCGAAATATCAATATGTTATTCCCTTTTTCTGTAAAACTTGTAAGTCCACTGTTGACATTGATATAACTTAAATTATCAACACCATTCCATGTTTTTTTGAAGGGTGTCGGTAAATATCTTATAAATAATTTCTTTTTATATCCAAACGTCGAAACCATAGAATAAATTATATGTATCATTTCGGTAGAAATAGCAGGCCTGCGCTTCGTAGCTGTTGCAATTGATAAAACTATGTTATTATTAAGTTGAATAATGCAATCATATTTGTAATTTTCAGAACAATATGATATTATTTCACTTGGTAAGAAATTACTATTTATGAATTTGTTATTAAAATCAGTAAATTTTGTAATTTTTGTTAAATCCACCATATTTTTATGAATTTTTTTTATATCTGATTTTTGTAATGGTATGCATGTATCTACCTGATTGGCTTGTTGGTACATCAAAAATTCTAATGTACACACTAATAGTATTAATTATCACTATTTCAACAATTATTATCGGATTAAGACATATTATAAAAAATGACTGGGAGAAATACAGATGTAATCCCGCAATTATACCGTTTGCAGGTTTGTTTGGATATGATCCTACAAAGACATTCACGGAATGCATAGGAATGACAGCAAAAGAATCCTCAAATGAAGTAATCACACCATATGGCGATTTATTTTCAATTGTCCAGTCGACAGCATCTAATATGGGTGAATCCTTGGGTGATATGCGAGCAGTAATTTCCAAAATGACAGACAGCTTTTCAAACAATATTAACTCGGTTTTTCGCAAATTTGGCAATATAGGCGCAACTGCTCAGTATATGATGTACAAAATTCAAGCAATATTCCAAAAAATATTAGCACTTTATGTCACGTTATTATACTTCGCGTGGTCAATGCTTAAAGGTTTAGAAGCAATTGTCCGAGATCCTGTTATCGTTAAAACACAGAAAACAATGGACAAAGCAATGAAAATTATATCAAAGCCACCAAAATTTGGAAAAATGGGTAAAGCAATCGCGAAAAGTGCTAAAAAAACTGGTAAAAAAATTAAAAAGGCATTTTGTTTCGATGGAAATACGAAAGTGATTATGCATGACAATACACGAAAGATGATAAAAGATATTGTTATAGGTGATAAGCTATTTGGAAATCAAGAAGTCCAAGGTGTAATGAAATTTTCAGGAGCTGACTCGGCCTTAGTTAATAATTCTGGTATAATTACTACAGAATATCATCACACTTTATATGACGGTAAATTCATACGTTCATGTCAAGTACCCACATCAACACCAGTCAATGGATATTGTGAGTTTTTATATGATATTGAAACATCAAATCATCGTATTGTTTGTGCTAATAATTATAACGAACCTATTGTTTACACAGATTTCTCTGAAATAGACGACGAAGATGACCGCTTAGAAGAATATGAATTAAAAGTTCTCAATAGAAGTACATCGGTTGAATTTAACTAAAATCTTTAATTTAAATTTTAGCAAAAATTTTTAAGACTGTATTATAGTTATGTCAGCTATATTAGATAAATCAAATATATGCGCGGTTTTTCTTACGGATAATAAATACTTTCCAAAGTTTATTTACACATGTGGACAATTATTGAATAATGGAAAATACAAAGGAGATATTTGCCTTGTTGTTGGTGATGATTTAAATGAAAAAATGAATAAAACTCAATTAGAATTTATTGAAAAGAATAACATAATTGTAAAATATTTTCCAAACATTAAATTTTCGGATGATTTTTTACAAAGTCAACAGAAAATGGATAGAGCCGGTAAAGGAACACATTGGTTCGCAAAACGTTTTCAGTTTCACAAATTTCATTTATTTAATGTTTATTTCAAGAAATGGAATAACATATTCTATTTAGATTGTGGAATTACGATTAATAAAGATGTTAGTCCAATGTTAGAACTATTTGAAAAAAATACCTTATTAGCACATAGTGACGCCTATCCTTATTATAAATGGAAATTGCATGACCAATTTAGTAAAAAGAACACAGAATGTTTTAATAAACTTAATGCAAAATATAATTTAAATATTGATTATTGTCAAACAACAATAATGCTTTATGATACCAATATTATTGAAACAGACACATATGATATGATACTGAATTTATTGTTTGAATACCCAATTAGTATAACGAATGACCAAGGTATAATTGCATTATATTTTACAAATATAAAACCATTGTTTAAACAAATAAAGACAAAAGATGAAAAAAGTTATTTTTATGACTATTTACCGAGAGGAGTTTCTAGAGATAAATATATTATGTTGAAGAGTTAAATATGTATTTATTTTCTTGATTTAATCATAGAATTTACTTTTTCGCGTTCACGCATTATACGGTCCCGTTCAAATATTAGTTCCATAAGAAGACGCTGTTCTAATTGAGGTATCTCACTATCTTCTTTCTTTTCTTCTTCTACTCCTATTTCATCATTAATTATTTTTACCTTTTTTGCAACAGCTTTTCCTGCCATATTCTTGCCAATAATAAAACTTACTTTGTCACCTACAGACACAAGTTGATTTATTTCGGATATATGAACAAATATATGTGGCATTCCATTTATGTCCGCTTCAATAAAACCATATTGTTTATCATTGTTATATTTTACGATTACTCCAGTTTTTCTATTCCAAGCGGGTTCTATTAGTTTAATATTTCTGGCAGTTGGTTTTCCTTTATATTCTTTGATTACAAAACTAACAATATCACCAACTATTATTTGATTATCTAATTGGGATGAATGAAAAAATAAGTTATCTATTCCATCAAATGTATGTATAAAACCATATTTGCTACCCTTATATTGAATTATTATACCTTTATTCTTGTTTTCATCTTCTATTTGCGACAGCGACTCGACGTCGCGCTGTCTATCAAAAATACTATTTTCTATAATATCTTTCAAAACTGTATTTGGAATTAGTGTTTTTCCCATATTGTCTCCTGTTATAGGCGAAGTAATTGGATTTCCTTTATCTTCTGATAATTTAATCCAATTAACAATATCTTCTTTTTCATATGAATAACCATCTTCTGCAATTACTGGTTCACGCATTATTTCAGTGCTTATTGGGCATTCAAAACGCATTTTATCATTCTCATCATCAACATATATTACACCTCCAGATTGGCTTCTAGAATTCGATTTTGCATATCTCCAATATTTGGGATTATCAATAAAGTAATCTAAGTCTTGCTTCACAGGATTTTGTCTTTGTTTCCAATCCCCCCGATGTAATAATTCATCAACACTTGTCCCATCGATGTAGTCCACTTGGGTCACAATTTGACGTATTGTATTGGCTTGGCGTTCTCCTTCTGCTCCCAGTGGCATGAGTATCATCCGCGACCTCCCTTTTTTTCTGACAGCTTTACCAAGCTTCCAGTGATCTCCATAATAGACCTCTATCATATGCCCATCTACAGGTTCGCTATGTAAACGGATCAGTGCCTTATCCGTTATTCCACCCTTCCTCCACCATGGTGTCTCTATAAACGGCGCATTAGGAGACTGAACATCTTCCATATTTGTATCTTCATCTTGTGCTAACTGTTGTCCTCTAGAAATAGCAGCATTCGTTTCTTCATCAGCTTGTTTTTGCTCTGATTCTGTAAGTGGTTTAGTAGGTCTATTGTGAATTTGTGTTCTTTTAATACTTTCAAAATTACTCTGTGC
>PBQX02000072.1:0-33071 GCA_002725175.2 Paracoccaceae bacterium | reverse complement strand
GTTTCAATAATCTCATAATATATCTGGCGCGAGAACGAGTACCCTTAACTTTAATTTCATTAAATGGATTAATAAGAAATTTTCTTATAACATTAATCACATCATGCCCTAATGATGGATCGAATACATATGCAGAAAATTCTTGCATGGGATACATTTTTACTTATATCTACCAATATACAATAAAATGACTTCATTTTTTTTATAAAAATGATTCATAGTTATTCATTAATAGTATAAACAATATGAATAATGCTTACAAAGTATTTAATATATCAGAATTAGCTAATATTATTAAAGAATATGCGCGAAAACCAAAACATTTTAGAATATGGGAAAATTATGAGCAACTGGAAATTTGTTTGAATGCTTCATATATTGGTGATACAATAATGTATTTAACAAGTAATCAACTCGGATGCGTAATGTACAAAGTCTGTAAAAATGAAAATAATGAAAAATATTTGGAACAAATATGGAATGCTGAAAATGAATTTATGTCTTATTAGAACGTCGGTTTCTTGTCATAATATGAACAATTGGTGAAACGACACCAATAAGAATTATGCCATAATAATTCTGTAATTTATGTCCACAAACTTTATATGGATTTTTAACTAATGAACAATATACTGTTACTGGAATAATTGAATTAAATGCACTTCCAGTTGGCTCCATATTTATCATATAAAAAAATGGTAATTGATGAATTAATCCTTCTAACACTAGATACTTCCATTTTTTTATTTCATGATCTTTCCAACACCATTGGTTATATTTAAAATTAGAAACGAGAATACCTGCACCACCGAGTGCGACACATGACGATAATGCCATTAAACTTCTTGATTCATTCTTTCTTAAATATGGTATCAATACCATAGTTGTGTTCCATGTAGTAAAGAAATTTAACATTATTAATATGTTAATACATTATTAATATGTTAATATCGTAGATCTTGATGTGCAGGCTAATTAAATATAAAAATGAACGACTCTATTATTATAATATATAAAATGTTTAAGATATTATATGCCATTATGTGGCTGGGCCACGCGCTTCGCGAGGTCCGTGGGCCAGTCATTCGACGACCCCGCGTAAATGAAGATGACGGGTGGCGTATTGGTATTCCACCATGGGAACATATACAGGATTATAACACTTCACTTGTAACGCCGTCGCCTTGGGCTAGCGTGAACGGTGTCGGGTCGCGCGCAGGAATTGCCTCCCGCGGCGCGTGGCCGCCTGGCGCGCAGAACCATTATTAATCCTATTGTTTTAATTATTTCTTATTCATCTAAAATAATCTTAATTATTCCAATTATAACTCAAAATGATTGAAATAATTAAGGTTTTTTATATTAGTCTCCAATCGTGATATTGTAATTTTTAGTGCATGTAAACAACCTAAGTATGAATATGGTCCAGAAAATTTGGGACAGGCGATAGCTGCGATAGCTGATGTCCTATATGCGCGATTGTTGGAATAAATTGTGTTTTTTCTCTAACATCGAATAAGAATTATATAAATATATTAATTAATACAATGGTTGGATCATTTACATTTGAAATAAAGCCTAACAGAAAACAACTAATAATTGAAAAAATATTGGACGTGGACGCACAGCCCGGTACGCACATTAATGCTTTGTATACATTATATAGAAATCGTATTTTACGAGAACGCGCACCAGATCGCGCACTAGAACGCACACTAGCACGCGCACTGGTCGCGATTCCAAGTATAAATATAGTTTCTGATAATAATCAATTCACTATATATCTGAAAAGATATTCTATTGATACTTTAATCTCCTATGCTAATTTATTATATGAACAAAATGGTTTAAAACCTTTATGTTGGGAATATGAAACAAAAAGAGATAAAGTCGAAAGATTACGCCAAGAGAAAAGAAGAAGAATAAGAATTGCTAAATTGACTGAAATCATTGAACCCGAACATTTTGCGACTAATTTGTGGCCGGTGTATTGTTGGCATAATGAAAATAAAGAAAGGCATCAACGCGTTCATATTCTGACACCACAAAATGAAATAGAGATTACTGATAAAATTAATTATAAGGAGATAGAAATTGTCAAATATATACAAAATTTCGAAAAGAAATTACCAAATTATGAGCTTTACCAGAAATGTATGCTAATGCCTAAAGATATTGTGGGAGAAATACTCGGTTATTTACCCAACCCTTCTGAAATGATACAAAAAGCTATTTTGGAACCATTTGAAATTATATGTACATATATCCAAGATGAAAGTCATCAGAAGAGATTTACAAACTGGTTTCTTGATATATACATACCAAAATACACGACTCTTCCTATAGCTATAAAAGAAAGAAGACACCTTATAATTAAATTATAATGTTTGTTCTATTTGGTGGATGTTTATATGTGTAACATAGAATCATTACCATTGGATTGTATTAATAATATTAAAACTTATTTATGTGATATAAAAAAATTGGAAAAATCTTGTGTTAAGTATTATGAGTATTTGTATGAGTCACAACTTATAAAAATATTTAATAATACCATTTGGAGAATTGAAACTAAAATACCCAAATATGATATAAATCTTTCATTTGAATCATTAATAGACTTTACTTTTTTTAATTTATCAAGTAAATATTGGTATACTATTAGTGCAAAAAACATAATAATTGATATTAACTACATAGATTCGAATATGAAATTGTTAGACTTGTCAAACAAGCATAGTTTTATGTCTATACTTAAATCGCAACTTCTGACTCGTCGGCGGACGCAGCAAACAGCGCCTCTTCATCTTTTTTAATAAATATTCTATTCAATATTGGTAATTCGAGCATAGATTCAAATGGTGGAGGCTGTATGGGTTCTATCACATTTGTATTGGAAATACGTGTACTACAAGCAAAACACATTTGGTTATTTATTTTCATAAAACAGTTACCACAACAATATTCGGAACAGTTAGGAATCACCAAATCCTTATCTAAATTATATTTAATATGTTTCAATGCATGCATTATAGTTTTATTTTCTGGTAATTCATTAAATCCATAAATATGTGGTATTAATGCTCCTGGTTTCTTATAAATTTTAAATGTAATCATTTTTATTTCTCGAAAATGTTTTAACATTTCTAAGTTTGAACATATTAATATTCAAGTATGAAACACAAATCATTTTTTTATGTTTTATTTTATTATGGAATCAATACATAATTTAAAATACTTCCTTTCTATAGCAATAATAATATTATCTATCCCTATTTCTGATAATATAACAAAGTCATTAACAGCTTATTTTAGACGTAAAAATTTAGATAAGTACAAAAATTTCTTTGGGAATACTGTATTTATTCTTTTTATTAGATTAATAATAGTAACAATAGGAATAGTTGTTGCAGGTATGATATCTGGTATAAATATGAATTATATATTTGGAGGTATTGGTATTGTATCACTTATGTTACCCATTACATTACAATCACCAGCACAAGATTTTGTTTGTGGACTTCTTATAATTGCTTTGGATAAAATAAGAGTTAATGAGTTAATTAGAATTGATGAATTAAATATAGAGGGGAAAGTTACAAACATACATGCTTTTTCTACATCTATAATTAGTCCTTTATCAAATGCCATTACTGATATACCAAATCACAATTTATGGTCAATGAATATACAGAGTATAACTAGATCACCTCGTCAGAAGATTCTGTTAGAAGTATTATTATCAAATAGAAATGATATAGGTATTATTGAAACAGTAATTAGAAAAGTATTGTTAACACACCCTAATGTAGATGATTTAGAAATTGCATATACTAAACAAAGCGAAAGAGGGTTAACACTAATGATACCGGTCAAAGTTAATTCACCTAAAAATGCTTTTCTACCAACACAAAATGAATTAAATAAGCATCTTAAAATTGGATTACAAAAATATGGTATAATCTTTGTGGATGGTTCAACACCTGTATCTTTAAAACATAAAAGTAATACAATTACACCAATTATCGTAAATAGTATAACACCAGTTTGAATAAAATAAATCAGTTATTCTTAATGATTTTAAAATATGTATTAATTGTTTTATCATTTTACAATACATCAGCATTTGCTAATAGTCAACCATTTAAACCAGTGCCACTTGTCAGTCAAAATAAAAAAAATATAAACTGGAATGATTATGACACTATAATTGTAGGCTCAAAAACATCAAGTGATTTAGCTCAACAATGGTCAAAAGAAATATCCAAATATAAAAAAATAAGAAGAGATGAGATATGTGCAGTTGCATGTGTTCCAAAATGGATGTTAAAAACTATGACTGCACGTTTTATAATAACAAAATCGATATGCATGTATGAATCAAAAATTCCTATTTTTATTGATTGGGGTGAGGAGTTTGCTAAGTTAAATGGTATCAATTCATATCCAACTGTTATAATAATAAAACATGACAGAAAGAAGAGTTATGAAGTTGGACGTATAGTAGGTAAATTAAACACTAATACCTGGAAAACATATTTGGATATCGACAATACGGCGGTAGGCTAGCTTACCGCCGTGCCTGTGGCGGCGTCTACGAGTAAGGGTGCTGCTGCATTTACCCATTCATCTTTTAAACTCTGTTCACTATTTGTATCTATTTGTTGTACTTCGTGTCCGAGTGCTACACCGGGATTATCAGGGTCATTTATAACGCTTCCTCTTAAAATAGAGGTGATAAATGGAAAAACAGGTACTATTGACTCAATTTTGTCGAAAAATAATGGAAACAAAAGTTTTAAATTTTTATATCCTAAATTTCCGTTATCTCTTAACCAAAAAGTTATTAATCCTCCTGTTTCATTTGCATTATCCCAATCAGTATAAGAGTAGTATATTTTGTCTTCATTGCTGACTGCTCGTGCCTCGGCAGCGCCGACGGCGTCGGGCGCACCCGGAGTATATACATTATTCTCTATCTCCTCAAAAGTTTGCGGATCATATATCAATTGCAACCACTTTGTCCATGTACGATTCAAATCATCTTGTTCAACAAAAACGGAAGGATATCCATCTATTTTTTCATTTAAGTATTTAATAACAGTAATTTGTTCGTTAGTAGCCGCGAATGAATTTGGATCATATATTTCAACTAAATTGTCTAAATCGTAAGGATAATAATAGTCAAGCCCACGTACGGGTTCGCCCGATGAATCGATGTCGATGGTTGCATGATAGTGATAAATTCCATCAGGAAATTCAGGTGTTGGTCCAAATATCCCATTGCAATGATCTAAATAGATACCTTTATCATCTCCTGTTATAAAATTTGAATCAAATTTATACCCAGTATATCTAGCTAACTGAGTGGAGGAAACAGAACCAAACGCTTGTGTTATATTGCCACTGGCATCGTTCAGTACACCTATATTTGAGTACGAACTTCTCTTGAATAATGTTTCTTTTTGTCCATCAGTCTCCTGTGCAGCGACGCTACCAGAATCACTATATGTGTATTTATATCCTATTGGTCCATACACAGGGTAACCATCTAGTAACCAACCAATAATAGGCGAATGTTGATTATTATTATTTTGTTCTTTATAGAAAGTATAAATATCATCTAAGTTAGATATATCATCTGGGTGTAAAGCATTTGTTCCTGATACACAGTATGGTAGTTTATGGTAATGATACTGTTTATTACTATTATGACCGCAACAACTACTAAATTGTTCTGCGATATTAATAGCGTCTAGATAATATACTTCTCTTCCTGCGACAATCCATTGTAATAGACTTTGGGGGCCAGGCAACGACTGGGTGTTGCTGAGCCAATCGGTAGAACTAATATTATTTCTATTTTTTGTATAAATATCAACGGAACCAAGAGCGTTATAGAAAGCAACGCCATTAATGGCGACACCAATTTCAGCCATTGGTGTTAAATATCCATAATCCTGAACATCGTCGTTTAAACGTCTATCTTTTAAATTCATATCTGGTATATTAAATCGATATCTTACTGCATTAAATGTTAGTTTATTCGGGTTACTATCTCTTGAAAATTTATTATTCAAGTAAATAGAAGACCATTCAATAGATTGGTTGGAGTTGTCAAAGTTCAAGCCAAACATAGTAGGTATATAATTCGGTAAACCGTTTGTTAAAATGGTAATACCCGAAGAGTCATATAAATAATTAACATATGATGGCATTTTGAATTCGGGTCTTTTTTCTTCATATCCGGGTGGAGAGCGTGGGCCATTTATAACATCTGTAAAAAAAACAGAATAGTCATACATACAATTTTAGAATTTATTAATTTTCAAATTGAAGATGCACGCCGTAAACACAATATTGAGAACCATAATTGACATAGTAACCAACATCTTCTAGAACACCTAATGTTATACCACTAATCTCATTAACACCCATTTCTATGAAACCAGTCATTATATCTCTTGGAATAGTTGGATGTTGAACACCTTCTCCATCATATACATATTCTAGATTTGTCATATTATGTCCATCATCATCATCATATCCCTCTTCAAAATGTGAATTCACAGTTCCAGCACCAAAATCGTCTTCTACTGGTATTCCTGTAATACCACCATATACATATCCGTTTTCCTCCAATATTTTTTTATATTCGCGGACTCCGTTAGTTCCAGTATAAAATCTCCGAGCTCCGCCGGGTGGTGAATATACCAAATTATCATACCAGGCATTTATATTTGTTCCAATTCCCAATATATGTATTATTTCATGAATAAGAACGACGACATTTATATGTACAAAGATTGTACCATTCTTAGTAGCTAATCCTACATTTCCAGAGTTAGTGGTATTGATTATAATTTTAAAAAGACCTGGCCATGCTTCTCCTAATGTATTTCCTGTTAAATTATCCTCATCTATTGTTACATTTCTTGTTGCGATATCGTCGATGTCCGGCGCATATCCATCAATTATTTCCTCTATAACATGTACAGCGGTTTGCATTTGTTCTTTTAGTGGGTCTGAGACGGAACTTGTATATACAAAATTAAGATTGAATGGTGTTCCCTGGTCAGGTGGGGAATCAGTATAACTTAATTCATCGTACATAGAAAGATGGACTGTACAATAAGCGTATATAATATCACCAGAAGTAATATTACTTAAATCCACTGTAAACGATTCTGAACCAGTAATACCACTATTATAATTACCATCTCCTGAAAATATTAACTTAGTAGATGGTTGGGCAGTCAAGTCATTTGTGTTGTTCGAATCACTAATATAGAACGGATGAGTTCCTGCCTCATTAAGTCTTCTAAATTCATATGAAATATTATCTAAATATAATGTAGTTACTTCATTTGTTCCAGCTGAATCAGAGTAAAAGTTATAATTAGTAGGGTTGGTGGTGGAGCCCTCACTTACATATAGAATTGTTGGTGCTGGTGGACCTTCTGGCTCAGGTTCTGGTTGTTGTATAACCTCGCTATATGTGCCCAATGCAGGATTAACAAATAGTGTTGCCAATATTTTATCCCATCCAGTTGAATCATTCAAAAGGTGATCATAATATGGTACTATAACATTCCTGTGAGCGCCACTAGAACCGGGTTGATTATCACGAACAATTAACCAATCGGTACTACCATGAATATCTTCCAATGAACCAGCTGGTATATACCCAACAATTAATACAGTATGTCCAAGCATGCCACCAATAGCATCGCCATCACCATCGGGGATTGTTATAGTATAAGTTTCACCTGTTTCGTTATTAGTATTTGGATTATCGGGAGATGGATGGAATTTATAATAAGCCCCCTCACTATCTGCATCTGTGCCAGCATAATTTGAAATATACACCAAAGGCCATCCATTATAACATGCCATTATTGTTCTATTATTATCAATCTCGTGTCTAATTGTAGAAAACATAACTGCTCTGTCAAATGTAATAGATGAATCATAACCATTGTTTAGCCAAAATTCAGGATATTTACCCTTATAAGTTGGTATTTGACCGCTATGATATGCAATTCCAACAATACTCGTCCACCCGATATCACTATAAAATTGCAGCATTCCGTTATATATATTAATTACCGTTGTTCCAACAGGACTATTCGCATTATTAGAATTAATACCCATGTTATTTGTATCCATATACCATCCAAAATCACTCACAATTCCATTACCTAATCCTACTCCTCTATATCCCGGACCATCTAATAAATAATCACCCCATCCGTGAGCAGTATTCCATGGGAAAGTGCTTGCTGGACTTGAATGTGGCGTTTCTAAACCAGCTTGCATCATATCATTAATATGTGATGGTGAATGTAATAAACCAATATCAACTAAATGACCCAATTGATTTGCAGCCGATGTTGGAGAACACCATGCATTAAAATTTACCAAATAACTAGAAGTGGGGTCTATATTAGCGGAATAACTAGATGGTTGCAACCAATTTGGAACATTTGGAGCAATGATATAGTTTGGAGAATTTGGTATACATTGGGATGAATATATTAATAAATTTTCTCCACCCATATATCCATGATTCCTGCAAATAATACTCATTTCTCCAAAATCAGCTGTAACAGTTATAGTAATATCTCCATGATAGAAGGGGTACCAATGACCAGCTATCCATTTCATTGACCTCTTTGACATGTGTCCGGTATAAGATATTTTTGTTTCTTTTCCTGCATTAAGTAATGCCATAGGATGATGCCATGGTACGTTTTTAATAGTATATACTCCATCATATAATCCAAATTGTCTATCTGATACATAATTTGATAGACCATTGAATATATATTTAAGACCGTTGCTATTAATTATATTAACATTTGAGGGGTTTATTAGGCATACAATGTTTGCCAAAGGTTCTGGTTCTGGCTCTGTTACACATTGTGATGAATATGATAGCAGTTTTCCTCCACCCATAAATCCATGATTTCTGCTTATTACACTCATTTCTCCGAAATCGGATGTAACAGTTATAGTTATATCACCGTGATAGAAGTGATACATCTTACCCCAAATCATTCTTGCAGATTTTTTACTAGGATCTCCGGTATAAAATATTTGGGATTCTCTTCCTGCGTTAAGTATTGCCATAGGATGCTGCACTGGTATGTTTTGAATAGTATATATTCCTTCGGATAATCCGAATTTTATTTCTGGGTCATATGCAGTTAGACCATTAAATAGATATTTGGGACCATTGCTATTTACGACACTAATACTTGACGATTTTGTTAGACACTGAATCGTTGCTTCTTCAATATTCCAACTTTCTACGTATAAAAGTGTTCCCCACATAAAAATAGAGACAGCATCTGCGTTTGAATATCCTGATATATGAATAATTTTACCATTCTTTTCTTTTAAATCATTTTGAAGATTTATTGGTAAATATTTTTGATTATCCGCTGTTGTAATACCATAAAATCCTCCTTCTAAATTAACATAACCAATAACACCCGATACATCATGCTGTGTCTTTGACTCAGTAGGCAATAATGAATATTCCTCAATTAAATCTGCAAAATCCAATCCTTCTGATGTATCTCCTTCTGATGTATCTCCTGATACATCTGGCATAAATGAAAATCGTTTATTTTGAATGTATTCTTCATCAGATAGAAGACTTCTATTCCATGTAATGCCTCCTTTCCATATGCGCCAATTACTTGTCATAGCACCAATATCTCTAGTTAAACGGTCTTGTCCGTATGGTTTAAAATCGTTTGACGGTGGTACAAGTGAACCCTGATTAACAATTTCAGTCGCAGATTGCATGGGTCTAAAATCACAATTATTATAATTCATTAAATAAGGTTCAACATCAGAAGGATTGTAATTATTTGATGCAATAATTCTATCTTCAAAAGGTTCTGGATCAGAACGATGACCACTTAAATTCTCACATAAATTATTCATCACAACAGTACCATAATTAATATCTACGCCACTTTGAGTATTCAAAGCCATAATGTCATTCTTGTCAACACTATTGAAAAAGGTATTGTTATACACATAATGTCCTCCAACCGAAACACCGCTGCCATCAAGTTCTCCGCCTTTTACCATAATACCACCATTACAATTCCATCCTATATTATGATGAATGTATGCTCCATTTCCAGCACCTTCGCCATCACATCTAATACCATATTTTATAGTATCATGAACCCAATTATAACGTATCTTCGCATCTAGTTGCTGATTAACCATAAGATGAATCATCGAACCATCACTTTGAAGATATCCTGTTTCATAAAGATTATTTAATTCAACAATAGATTTATCACCTGGATTTATTGTAGACGATGCTGCAGTCTTATGAATAGTATTGTTTCTGATTAAATTTCTTTCTCCGCCAAAACGTAAAGTTGTCATAACCGAAGAAAGATCACACACTGTTTTATCTACATATCCTATGTAGCTGTCCTTTAATGTATTTTTTCCACCAGTAACGTGAAGTACATCTCCATCCACATATTTGAATGCACATTTATCAATAACGCAGTAAGAACTATTTGTTATTCGTGTATTATTTTCAAATATATTTTCACCACTTGAGTCTATTGGTTTACCACGATTAATTTCACCAAGCATGTGAGCATAACAACTTGGATATAAGAAATTACAATTTTTAATATACAATTTATCAGCTTTGTTTGCTTTTAAAGTTATTCCAAAAAAATTGATATCTCTAATGGAAACGGATTCAGAATTTATGTTTAATGCATAAGATGATACTTTTGCTCGAATCTGGTTCAAAGATGGCTGTGCATCATCAGACAATCTAACATACAAATATTTCGTATCATTATCAAAATACCATTCGTTTTCAGAATTCAGATATTCTAATTTGTTTTCCAAATAATAATAATGGTGTTTTGTTTTCCATAAATCGACTGGTTCATAATTTAAACGAATAATATTGTTGTTAGCGTCAATAGTTTCTCCATTTACTATCTTAGTATAACTCTTATAAGAGCCAACATTTAAATTTATCACTGAATCTTGAACTTTGAAGTCTGGATTAATAGTTTTTTGTTTTTCAACAAAATCATATAGATTAATCTCATTAAAAGGTATATCTACTATTTCTCCATTATCATAGTCACGTATTGTTCCTGATACATCAGTATGTTTTTCATAACCATGCCCCCACTTGTTATTATCAAATACGGTGTCATCACTCCATTGCGCACTAGGCCATCTTGCATTTATAACTTCTTCGTGATTATTAAATAATTGCCATATTTTTACCTCTTTACGAAGTTTTATTCTGTATAGAGTTACACTTTCTGTTTCGTTATCGTCAGTAACTATTGTTTTCGTCACTGGTGTCCAATCACTGTTTACATCCTTTAAATTGGCAATACTTTTTGTTCCGTTAAATACAACATTTTCTCCAGGGTAAGCGTAAATATGTGCTTTACTATTGATATTTAGTTGTGGCATAAAATAGTTACCCTCTCGTAAACATATATTTTTAACTGATCTCTTACCGGTACGCTTCCACGCATATGCTAATGTCGCGAATGGGTCATTTAAACTACCAGTAGTCCTAAAACTATTTCTACCACTAGGAGACACAAATACTTTTGGAGGAGTATATATTGGGTTGGTATAATTATCAAAGTCTAATGTACCTTTTTTATTAGTAACATCTGTTTCAAGATCTGAATCAAAATTACCCCCAGCATCTCTTATTGTTTTAATTGTTTCTTTGATTGCTTTTTTTGTTTTGTGTATTTCTATTAATATTGTTGAAATATCAACATCTTCATTAGAACGTATAGTTTCTTTAATTGATTTTACAAAAGATGCTATACCTTTGGAATTGGATTTCAATGATTCAATAGTAGCACCGTTGTCAACGACAGCCTGCCCAGCATCTCCCATCACATCTGATACAAAATCTTCATTACTTAAATCAATTTCACCACTAGAATCAATCGAATGGTTTTGTATTTTTGAAAATAAAGATTTTCTCATTTCGCGTTTTATTTCATCAGACGATTTACTAGAATTGTCTGCTAAAACAGATTCCATTCCATCAAAAAAAGAACTAATTTTCATAATTTCTTCACTATTCTTTAAAGCCTTTTCAGAATCTTCGGACTCATTATATGGATTAATATCCATATTCTCTATACCAAATGATTCTTCCAATGCCATTTTTTTATTTCTATAATTATCTAAAGACACATCCCCACTATCTCTTAATCCTTCCACTAAGATGGTTGATAAATGTGTCGCTTGAACATACTCATTACTATTTTTTTCAACAATTGCGGAAAGTTTTTCACCAACTGTAGATTGTTCACCAGTTAATAAATCATAACCACTTGAATCTACACACGAAAAAACTATTTCATAAACATCATTGCTGAAATTAAAGCTCGGTCGTGTACATATTCCATTAGAATCCGTTCTAATGTCTCCATCATAAAGTAAATCACCAGTCAATATATCCTTAAATTCAACTTTCCAATTTACTTTTGGACCTTCACTGATTCCGCTCTCACCATTGACAGACTCTTGTGATTCTAATAATACCCAATATACATGCCCAGTCTCGACAACAAAGTTTGAGACGTGACTATCTAATCTTTCCCAACTTTGAAATGTTAAACTGGTGTTTTCGGGTATAGGCTGTTCAGATAACCTATAAATATATCTGTCGATAATATAATCATCAAATCCCCAATACGTAACTGCTTCATCCCATGATAAATTCTCATTTCCTATAGAAATTACTTGCCAACCAATATTATCACTCATTTATCTATATCTATACTTTTCTCTATTGTATCAATTTTAAAATTCATGTTTTACCCTCGATTACCTGTAGCAGGACACCAGCGCCAGTGCACTGGCGTGCCGATGCGCAGCATCATGACCTTTATTTAGAATCCGGTAATTTGTCTGTCAAATCACCCCTCTCAAACCACCTATATCTCTCCTGTGTTGCAACACTATGCGCCATTTTTTTGGCTATTTCATTACGCTGTGTTCCTGTCATTTTTCCCATATCCAAATCTTTCCTAGAAATATATGAATGACGAAGCATTGTTAGAGAAAAATCATCATTATTAAAAATATTTTTAAGTGTTCTATTTGCCCAGGAATTAAAAGATTTTTCAGGTGTTTTCAGTTGTGAATATGGTAATTTTGTAGATGTTGATAAAAATAAATAATCCCTTGGTTCGTTCCTTAAGGATAAACGCAATTGTCTAAGTGTTTCATCAGGTAAATCCATTTTTATTGTTCCGTGTTTTTTTGACGTTTTATAATTATTTAACACTAAAGTACCTTTATTTTTCTTTAATATTATAAAATTATTCTTTGACATCT
Organism: Paracoccaceae bacterium; assembly: GCA_002725175.2. GTDB lineage: Bacteria > Pseudomonadota > Alphaproteobacteria > Rhodobacterales > Rhodobacteraceae > CACKLF01. Next base: position 19,682 of record PBQX02000072.1, on the reverse strand, counting down.
CAGTAGGTTCAGACCTATAAATTCTTGTATCGTGAAAATCTGAACGAACCGGTGGTATATCTGTATACAGCGTTAATAATAATCTCTCATATGAACCATCTTTTAATCCGTTTCTTATTTTTACAGCATCTTCATATGATATAAATCCATCTTTTTGACGATTTGTTGGCTCATTTGTCAAATACTTATCTTCTATTGGTTGTCGTAATGCTTTTTGACCGGCTACCCATCTTTCATATAATTCATAATGATCGCGTTTAAAAGTTTCATTATGTATAAACAATGATACTAACGCAGATGTTATATTGTCTTTGGCGTGTTCTCCTAATCCTGTGCGCTCTGAACGACCACCAGGACCAATTCTACCTTTTGTTATAGATGCATATTCATGGAGACATTTGAAAAAGGTATTCGGATTGTGCAAAATAGTATATAATGTATTATCGCCATTTCTTAGTGGTGACACCCATATGTATTCTTTTATCCGAATTATATTTTTTAAATACAAATCTTTTGTTCCATCCTTCAATGATGGAGCATCTTTTAAAGGATTTGTATATAATTTATCAAATCTTTCCAACCATTTTTTTCCATGACTACTATCTAATAAAAATGGCTCACACATAATTATTAAAGCCATTACATATGCTAAATCATCTGGAGGAGGACTTCGTGGCTTCAATGATGAATAAATTGATAATGCAGTAAAAAATGCATCGGGATTCATAATCGCAGAATGAATACTATCTAACACTTTAGAATGAATAAATACCTTTTGCTGTACTACTTTTATTTTTTTCGCATGCTCTTTTGAACATTTCTTCAATAATTTTATATAATGTTCATCTTTCATTAACTACTTATTTATAATATTTAAGGTAACACAGCGCGGTTCACCAATTTGAAACTTAATTTCAGACGTTTTTATAACAACCTTTTCATCTAATACTTTTACCACTGAGCGGACCTCAAGATCCCCCGGGGAATTATAGTTTATGGAATAATCATATCCCGGAATCATATTCTCAGACATCTTTTTATTTTATATATAAGATGCTAGAACAAATATAATGTCATTTTTTCGGCTGCTTCGAGAGCGCGCGCGTGTAGGCTTAAGTAATAACTTAGTAATTATAAACAATGGAATGTCAGATATGTTGTGAGAAAATGACTTTTAAAAAATCATTACGTGGTAATATACCTTGCTATCATTGTGATATCCGTGTTTGCAGAAATTGTGTACAAAAATATATATTATCTGTTTATGATTTTCCAAAATGTATGAACTGCAAAACATATTTTGATATTGAATACATAAACTCTAACCTACAAAAAAAATATATAAAAAATCAATATAATAAACATTTAGAAAATATACTATATAATAGAGAACACTCTTTCTTTAAAGAGAGTTATTCCATTATTTTGAAAAATAAACAAAGGAATAGCCTCCTGGAACACCTAAAAATATCTAATATTTTAATTCGTATTTTTAAAAGTCATGGCAACAAATATCGCCACCGAACAAAAATACAAGAAAATATTAAAATAAAAATTCAGTCTAATTTAAAGGATTTGAATACTATTAATACTTTTAACTTTAAAATGCATTGTATTATCAAAGATTGTAATGGATTAATTAATTCAAACTGGCAATGCAGTGAATGTGCAACACAGATATGTCCGCATTGTTACAAAGTAAACGGCGCAAATCATGTCTGTATTGGCGAAGACATTAGAACGGTTGCACTTCTCAAGAAAGCACACCCATGTCCTTCTTGTTCTTTACTAATTACAAAAATTAATGGATGTGATCAAATGTATTGTACAAATTGTAACACACCATTTTCATGGCGAACTGGTCACATATTGTATGGTCAAGTTCATAATCCCCATTATTTTGAATGGGCAAGACATATCGGTCGTTCTGAACAAGAATGTGAATTAATTAATCCTGATCTTATCCCTTTCAAAATAAAAGAATCACTCTTTAAAAAGGTTAACGGCTATATACTTAATAATCGTGATGATATTTCTATATTGTATGGTAATTCAAAACACCCTATAAAAAGAATCTTTAAAATATTGCTACGGTTTATTAACATACGTCTTAATGATGAAATTGTACATTGGAATCAATTATGTACTAGTAACACGGAAAAACTTAGAGTGGATTTCTTATCGAACAACATTTCTGAAAATTCTTTTAAAAAAATACTGAGACTTAGATACAATAAAACTGAAAAATACAAAGACGTGTTTAATATATTACACACATTCTCTAATACTATTGAAGAGTATATTAGATTATTGTGGTCTAGCGACGCTGACACCGAGAACACGGAAAAGCAAGTTGTGAAAATAATAGATGACATTAATCATTTACGACATTATTTCAACTTTGAATTTGGAAGACTATCATTAAAACATAATATTTACTGCCCTTATATATCGAATACATACAGAATATATATGCAATTAGGAGGACATATTAAAGGTAATTTTGGACCAAATGATTTAGACCCCTTGTCAGATATCAATATTCATCGCGTCATCACGCAACGAATCCCAATGTCTTTGATATATAATAATTTATAACATATTCTAAACCTTTGTCATCTATCATATTTTTTGTAGCTCTTACCTGAGCCACATCAAACTCATTTGGAAAGAAAAAACGATATATCTGTGTATGTAATGGCATATTCCAATTTATTGGAATAATATCAGCGTTCAACTCAACTTCATCCAACTCTGTTACTTTGAAAATATATGTTTGATTATTTGAAAATCCAATTACTACATCCGAAAGCCTAAAAGACTGACCCGGATAAACGACATTTATTTTATTATTTTCTGTTATACTTACGAAACCACCTTGTCCCGGTCCATTTAGTGAAAATATTGACATTTCGCTGACTTCTGATGATGGTGGATACAATAAAGATATTGTTTTTATAGAACCTTTTTCGTACAATTGTTTTCTCATTTCTCTTGCTTCGTCTGACAAATCAATAACCAATTTGCTTTGAGAAAAATACTTCAGAACCACATCCTTATATAATTCACCTACCCTTTTTATATGTTCCAATAACTTTTCAAAATCATCACCTGAAAATAATGTAGGTTTATCATTTTGTACGTTAAATATCATTTTAATTGTTTTATTAGTTGCGCTTGCCAATTTAGTATTTTTTGACATGTTTCTAGGAGGAACGCCGATTGTTATAAAATAGAATAAATCTACTAATGTGTCATCCATTAATCATCTAATTTTTTTAAATTCATATCGTGAATTCCATATTCAAGTAAATTCTTAATATTTTCAGTTTTTTCATATTCATGTATATTCTCATTAGTATCCGAATATTTATCATAATCGTAAATATTGTATGTTTTTCCACAATATTCATAAACATCTTTTTTATTCATAAAATCTTTACTCCACCATATTGGATGCTCTCTTAAACCATATTTACCATCTGTTTTAAGCATATAAGAAGGTATATATACATTTTTTATTGAATCACTCAACTGAATTATCAAAGGACATAACGATGATTGACAAACAGCATAATTCTGGCAACCAACTAAATATCCTAAATCATGTTTGAAACCAAAACCTTCACCTGGACATCTTTTTCCAGAATCTAGAAAGGTAATTATACTAGGATATCTTTTTATTAGTTCTCTAAAACATGGGTTATTATCTCTTTCTGTTAATATATATATATTGTCCCAAGATTTCAATTCTATTATTTTTATGTAAAAAGATAAAGGAGGTTGAAGATAACCATAATGACCTTTTCCCATTATATCACCACTTCGAAGATGTATTACCAGATCTTTTTCACCAAGTTGTTGTGCAGTGAAATCAAATAATGGTTTTAAATATTTTTTACATATATGCATTCTATCCTCAAAAGAAGTTTCTGCAGTATAAAATCCGACAAACCAAGAACTGATTTTGCCATCACCTATTTTGGTTACACATCCACGACGACCAAGATTACTCTCTGAAGGTTTATCACCCTTAAAATCAGAAGGATCTATATTTATTTCATAACTTGTAAATATTGCTGCATTTTTGTTTGGGCCTTTTGGAAGCAAACTTGGTCCCATCCAATTCATATCTTCAAAAGATATTTTATCAATATGATTTTCCATTGCATACTTTATAGCATTCATTATACAAATCATACAGTTGCCAGTTCTACCCAAACTTCTTTTCAATATTAATTCATACATTATCTAATTTAACTTATTGTGCCAAAACTCAAAATTAAAAAAACATATTTTATTATGAATATTAACAAAGACTATTTCGATGTTCCACCATCAAGTAAGAAGGTTGATATTGATTTAAAAAAAAATGAACACTTCACATTAAATACATTCTCTAAAAATAATAGAATATCCGAAAGTATTTGGAATTTTAGCATTAAATTCGGATATGTTGATACTAAATATGAAAACATACCATTGTATGAAAATAGTGAATTTAACTTATATAGACAGGACAACACTGCTGGATTTACTTTTAATGGTTTTTCATATCCACCCTATGATACAACAAAACCAAAAGGAGACATTATTGGATATATTAAGCATGAAATTTCTGGACGTGGGGGATGTTCATTTTCCGAATGTCTTAAACATGTAAAAGGATTTACTCAATTTAGACTTGATATACCCCTCGCAATTATTAAATCATTCACAGATTTTAATCACATTATATATGTATCAATAGATGAGCTATCCGCGTTTAGTCAGATTCATATACCTACAAGCATATATAACAATAAGGACGTCACTTTTACATTATATTTAGCGGATACAAATCCTACACACAATACATATATATCATCATCCGAAATTACATTTCATCAAAAAACTAGTTTTCAAAAACTAAGTATTGAATTTTTTAATCCATTTACACAATTTGATGATAGTATTGATAAATTACAAATTATAAACGCAAGAATTAACTCTAAAGGATACTTAGAAATCATTGCAAATAATGTGCATAACTCTTTTGCAAAACATAATACACTAATATTTCCAAAAAATAAATTAATTTTTCCCGAAATATCCGAGCCAACTGTGCAGTATGTCGGTGCGGTGCGCGGCACCGGCAACGCCCGGGATGCAACTGTTGTAATAAGAAACATAAAAGGAAAACATTTATATACAACTTTATCAGATATAAATGGTCTATTCGTCGTCGACGCATCAGCAGGCATGATCGCTACGGCATACAGAGGTATCGATATATCATATGATGCACAAAATATTATAGAATTGAAAGCGGTAGTCAAAGATGATAACGAATTATATATCACTCCTATCACAACTTTAATAGCTGATTATTTAATCTTCCACACAAAGGACGCCGATGCCATCGCCACGCACGACATTCGCGATGCATATGAATTATTCTCTAAGATATTATCTGTTGAAAATATTGATTCTGATTATAACAAAACAAATAATGTGAATGCAGGAACAAAATCATTACAAATCGCATCAACTATTAAAACGTTTTATACTCTTATAAATGAATTCTATAATAAACCTATTTCTATATCAATTATAAGTACTAAATTAGCCATTGCTATCGCGAACAAAACATTCTCCTTCAATAACCAAAATAAAATTAGCTCTACAATCAACAGTATCGCTAAAAGTTTAAATATATCAATTAATAATACTGCCTTTTCGCAATCAAGAGAATATGTATCAAAAGCATTAGCATGTCATAACACACTAGATGAAGGTGATGGTATTAATTTTAATACATTTGCAATTGCATCGCGTGTTTTACACGAACATATCAATTCTGGCACTATTTCACATAAATTAACTAACATTAATTCTGTTCTTGAAAAAAGACGTGTTCTAATGGGTAAACCCAAAATTAGACCCGTATTATATGACTTTAATCTTAAATTGGAATTCGCGGCAAACTCATCAAATCAACTTAAAGAATCAGTTACTGTCTTAACCACTTTATTAAAAGATATAATCTTATCATATGATAGCATACAAACTTCTAATCTACCAATAACTATTGAAGAATGTTGTTTTGAAAATGATCACGAATTAATTAGAAGTTCTTTGAAAAATAGGCTCATTCAAATAAATCGTGATTTCTTATTCTCAAATATTGATACGAAATTAGTGTTCGCCAATCTATCAACATCTCCATTAACAATTGTCTTATTGCATGAAATTATCTATATGATTACTTGTAATTTTCACAAATTTATATCTAATGGGTTTTATATAGGAAAAAAAGGAATTGAAAATTATAATCTTATTACACATTCTTATAATATATATGAAGATTATGATAGTATTCCCATAGACCAGCATGGTCGACTCTGCATAAACCAAACTGCACCATTATACCCTGATGATATTATGATTCACACATTAACCCAACAATCATGCATTAGTATTATAACATTAGGAATTTTAGAAGACAATGGATATTCTGTAAACTATGATTCTAATTACATTAATGTACCGAGAATTTTTTATTATGATACACTCACAGACATTAAGCTCATTGACTATTCGGTGTCAGACCAACAACCAGAATGTTCATGTATTAAATTTGCGGATAGGGTCGAGCGCGCCCGGGACTCCACGCAGTCCAATATTCCTATTTCAGATCAATTACGTTTTTCTAAAATTATATCTTATGAATTCAGAGATAATTTTCATTTAGATTTAGTTATAGATAATTATATATCAGGTTTAGTCACTTTTATTCCCACAATACATATTAATGGTAATTTATATAAAACTTTCGATAATAAATCAGTAAATGCAAGCAAATATAAAAATACAACAATTAGTTTCAATTTTAGCGCCCTATCAAAAATACTCGATGAATCTAATTTTTCTGTTGATGTTAGATTTGAATTTGAATTTTACTTTGGTTCAGCATCCGAGCGGTCATCTACATGCTTAATAAACACTGTTTACACATCACCATTTAAATGGAAAGATTTAGATAATATCCCAACAATTTCTTATTCAAATAACGACATAGATTCACATTCAAATTATACAAACCAAGTTGGGCTATCATTAGAATTAGGATTCGGTAATCCAAATAATTCTAACTATTTTGTTTTTGCATTAGATCCTAATGGAATACAACTAGAACCTGAACCAGAACCAGAACCGGAACCTCAACCTGAGCCAGAGCCTCAGCCTGAGCCAGCTCCGGAGCCAGAACCGCAACCAGAACCTCAACCTGAGCCGGAACCAGAACCCCAACCAGAACCTCAACCTGAACCTGAACCAGAACCGGAACCAGAACCATTGGGTGCATCCGTTAATATAGGACCAGAAAACTGGCTTGAGTTTGCCTGTCAAATTAAATTTAATTCAGAACAAAAGAGTTTATATGCATTAACATCATCAGCGTTATATAATATTGATGTTAGTGGTGGTATCAGTACTATAATTGACGAATTGTCAGATGCATCCGATTTTGATTATTTTACGGATAATTCCGGTAATTTGTTATTTTGCATCACATCTTTAGAAGAATCTAGTATAGTCAAAGGATCTGATATTATAGAAACTTTAGAAATACCAGGGGCGACCGTTGATTGTTATCAACACTATATTTATATTGTTAACGATCTTGGACTATTTATTGTTAATACACATAATTTTAAAGTTATAGGTCAAGCTTTTGATTCACGTTTTAAAGGTAGTCACAGAATTGTTACTACAAATTCTGGTAATCGTCTGTTTATTACATCCAGAATACTTAACACACTAATCACAATTAATATTACTGACAAAACTCTACCATTTATACAATATACTTATAATTCGCAATTATTAACAGAACCTAGACAAATTTTGTATAATGATAATTATAAAATTTTGTTTGTTACATGTTACCATTCCAGAAATATTCTTATGTTTGAAACAAGTCAACTAAATACGAAGCCGCAACTTATTAGAAATATTGAAATGATTGAAAATCCATGTGGTATATTCTTTAGTAACAACTATTTGTATATTGCATCAAACAATGGAATTAATGGATTAAGTTATATCTCTCTCTGGCCGCAGGGAGTCGTCGCCGACAACACCAATATCTCACAATTTCATGATACATATTTAATTCGTAACACATATCCAGAAACCTTTCATATGGGAATAGAATATAATAATATCTTTATTGATCAAGAACAAGACTTGCTCATAGCAATATCAAAGAAAAATAAAACTGTTGATTTATTTGATAGTACTGTTTTCAACAATACTACCACTAATAAAAACAATAATACTTTGATAGATGAGCATCATAGATCTCTGGAAAAACCTGAACACCACATATCAAATATTAACAGAGACATTGATGGACATATCGTTATAGAATTAGATACTTATTTCGATAATATTAAACACTTACCATTATATATTAATAATGATGAAGATATCATTAATGTCAGTAACCAACTAGTTATTTCTTTAGACATTCTTAATGGATACTCTAATTCCTAATTAAAATATAAATACAAATATGATTGAAATTATTAACAGTACTTGGATAAATGCTATGTTAACACTTTTAATTAATATGGGTTCATCATATGTTATAAGTGATGTTCAAAATATTTTTAAGGGTGTTTTTTCATACAAATTTATGAAATGGCTCGTTGTTTTTGCTATATGTTTCTTATCTACAAAAGACGTATATGTATCTATATATATGTCATTGATATTTAGCATATTAGTATGGATACTACTAGATAAACAAAATCCAAAAACTATACCACAATTTAAAAGAGATATAAAACAATACATTAAGAACTTATTATTAAATATAGATAAATCAGTAGAATATGAATCAAGAACAGTCAAACAATCGGGATATTGATGATTTATCTAAAATTCTTATTGATGCGTTTGTTAAAAAACATCTTATTTCGCAAAACAAAGACATTAATGTATTTACACTAGTATCTTCTTTAATTCTGATATACAAAACTATATCTGAAAATAAGTCTGTTAAATATACAAGTTCTGAATTATATGAAGAACCATCTGGTATAGATAATATACTTAAAAATATAAAAGAAATACCATGTTCCAGCTCAAACAAACCCAAACGAACAGAGTCACCCTTTGTACATTTCGATAAAATGAAAGATATTTTTGAATTCATCACACAAAAATATCCAGATATTCATTCCATTGATTTGAGAGACGTATTTGATATTTATGCAAATATTAAAAGAATAATTGAAAACTAATCAAAATTAACAGTCATTGAACTATTTGTCCTTGAAAATGAACGTTTCTGATTTGAATTATTTTTTTTCCTAGATAAATTGGTCTTCTGTTTATTCTCACTTTTCATTTCTTTCTCCAATACATCATAGTTCTCATATATATACTTTAAAATTTGATTCTCAATAGCCCAGCGAAAAAAATTCATTTGACCTATTGTTGTTGTCAATTCAGAACCATGTTTTCTCAATACAATACGATCTCGTCGACAAAATGGATCCATCTGTCTTTTTGAATAAGCTTTCAATTGTGATTTATAATTCGAATATACTGCGAAGGGTTTACCATTCACATCATATTGTAAATTCCGGACACGTGAAAATTTTGTAACAAACCAATCTATCATGCGTAAAGATACTAATGATCGGTCCTGTAGTATTTCAACTAATGATTCCATATTTACCTTGTTTTCAAAATATTGTAATAACGAATTTAATAACAAACTTCCTTTTGTTTCGTATAATACTGGCATTTATAATTTCTTTTGTTCAACATAATCTTAAATGCGTTCAATGTTTTAAATCAAATATTTACATATAATTTAAGAAATGGCAGCCATTACTGCGGCTTCAAATTCAAAACAAATAGCACCATTACCTAAAACTTTATTACAAGCCGCCGTCATGGCTATAGAACTCGATAAACCGATATGTCTAGATTATTACGTAGCGAGTTACAACAAGAATTGTAAAATTGCAAGAGATGGTACAGAAGGAGATAAATTTCTTTACAAAAATCCAGAAGAATACACTTCGCCTCTTAAGGGTATGTTTAAAGTTGACCCTGGTCCTGATTCTCAAGATTCTTCATATGACTTGATATTTGAAACACAAAATTCTATATACTTGGCTTCGGGTAACATGTTGTAAATTCATAAAATTAAATATAATCACGAGTTATAATGGAGCGCTTTGATGCAGCTTGTTTAACAGACGCGAAAAAAGAATACACACAACGTTTAGTTCGTAAACTGAAAACACCTTTTTGTGAAAAAATATTCAGTATTTTGAAAGAAGTTAAAGATGAATGTACCGATATGCATGAAGATGATAAAGTGTTGATATACTTCCAAGATAGATTAGAAAAAATACCAGAATGGGATGATGTTAAAATACAACAGTTTAACAGTTATATTATTGCACAAACTAAGTGTGATTATATTGAAGAACTTTTACAAGCAGTCTTTATAATACACACAAAAATTTTAGCTGTCATTCAGCATCATAATTCCACAAAAAAATCAGAACTTAAACTACCATCCATAGAAAATTTTATTTTTCAAGCTTTCATTAACACATGTCGCGATATGTGGAAATTTGCATATTTATTTAAAGACTCGAAAAATTCTTGTGAATTTCAACAAAATACCAATATTTGTGAAGATAAAATTGGAAAAAGTATTATTGATACAATTGATGATATGTTGCCAGTTAGAGATATGCTTGTTGAACATGTACGCGAATATACAGTTAATGATGACGATGATGAAATTCCAGGAAAACAAAAAGGAGGCGATGCACCATTCGATTCGCCCATGCCATTTAGTCTAGATAATTTACCCGCAACTACTTACTTTTCACCAGTAACAGCACCAGTTCCACATCCACCCATACCAGAATTTGCAGAACCAGCACCACAACCACTCGTACCAGCACCACAACCACTCGTAGGTGGTGCCCCATCTGATCCAACGCCTGTTGGTCTTGGCGCGCTGCCCACGCCAGGCGCCGCACCAAACCCAATTACCGAGACGCCGCCGCTGGGCCAACCGTCACAGACAGCAGACGCCGCCGCGCCCGCGGTGCCGCCCGTGCCAACTCAACCTCCAACTGCTCCAGCACCAACGACCTGTGCTCAACCAACAGAAGAAATAAAAACAATTGAAATTACAAATGGTGCAAACCTACTAAATACAATTGATGGTGAAAATGTTTCATTAAATGAAAATACCTCCACAGGAGCTGTTACATTTGACCTTCCACCAAGTGCCAATTTAAAAGGAACTAGTATGAATGATATGGAAAGTTTATCATATTCACAACTCGTTTAAAAAAATAAATAGAAAGACTAATGAATGCTGAACGCTTTTTACTTATCGTTATAGCTTTGTCTATTGTTGTTATTATTATTTTTGGAGTACTACGAGTACTCGACATACGCGCCGGTCGCAGCGCCGCCGGAACGACAGAATCATTTAAAAACGCTGACCAAAAACCTGTACAAAGATTGAGAGCCCATAATCCATATGACGCATTTTACGCACCAGTATATTCCACATTGATTTCAGACCAAATTGTACCAAGAACTCAATTCGAAATTGAAGACCTTATTGAACAAACAAACCTTACAGAATATAATCATGCGAATCTTCTAGATATTGGTTGTGGTGGTTCAGACCATCTTAAATGGCTATCAAATGAAAATATTGAAACATTGGAATTGAATGGCCTTGACAAATCGGAGGATATGCTTAAAGAAACTAAGAAAAGGCTTGGCGAAGATGCACAAGACGTTCGCTTAATCAAAAAAGATATAAATACAAATGACCTCTTCATGCGTTCCTCCTTTACTCATATTGTGTGCTACTATTTCACAATTTACTATATTCATAGTGATAGATTGATGAAAAATATCAAAAAATGGCTTAAACCAAAAGGATGGTTTGTTGTTCACCTTGTTGATTTAGAAAAATTTGATCCTATCTTAGATGTAGCATCCCCATTTTTAGGAATTAATCCACAAAAATACGTTAAAAATCGTATTACAGAATCGAAAGTTACATTCAAAAAGTTTGTGTACCATTCTAATTTCTCATTAACAAAAGATAACGCATATTTCAAAGAATCATTTCACTTAAAGGATAGACCAACCATACGAAACCAAACACATACTCTTAAAAATATAGATATGAATACATTTGTAGACCAAATGGGAAAATATAATATGCATCTTAAACATTCTACCAACTTAAATGGACACGGTTATCACTATCAATATATATTATATTTCCAAAAAGTATAAACAATTCAAATTGTAAGTATAAAATACATTAGATATAAGATTATAAATACTTCCTTCAAAAGAACATATAAAATATATGACATCAGCATACAACGTAATAAAAATCTTTTGTCGACCGCGACACGTCGAGTGCGGGCAACGCGCCTAAAAATTATACATATTCCTATGATTAGCAATATCAGCAAAAATATTGTGGGGATAAATACATGCATCATTAGTTGACGCGTCAATCTTGAATAGCCGGTGTTATAGTTTTTATTTTTACGAAATATTGTAAACAAACCAGACATATTGTTATTATGATTCGTTATTACATTCATATCAGTTAATATTCAAGTCATATACTTAATACTAATTTCTATCTTATACATATTGTTTTAGATTTTTGTCGTTACATAAGACATTAGAATACTATAACTTCGTTGAATGCGAGGAGAGCCAAATACAACATATTCACGCATTATTTGCGCCCATCTAAAAAAATTTCTATTAACTCTATCTTTTGCGGAAGAAACAGTATAACGCCTCTTTACATCAGAATATTTAACTATTTTTTTACTCAAACGCTTGTTTGTATCATTATGTACTCTTACTAGCCATTTACTAAGACTATCGCGACTTTCAAGTCGTATCGGATATTTTTGTATATGTTTTTTATAATTTTCACGACATGAGCTGCATGGCATTAAATTCGGTAAATGATAAGTAAATAGTCTATTTACATGTATCGAATTCTTAGGATCATACATAAATGTTATGTAATGAAGTATGTCCCATAATGGTGGACCCCATATTTTTGGACTTATTGTTATATTGCTTTTACCTCCGCGGTTCATAATATATCTAAATATATTCTTTAATCCAGAAATATTAATATATTTTCATCTTCAGATTTTGAACTTACACATACCTCTAGACTTTTTGGATCTATAAAAAATTTACAATTTGAAGCAGCTAACTCTAACAACCAGAATCTTTTTATTACAGAAGCGCTAGTTACATCCAACACATGATTACCTATATTATAACTATCAAGGTAATTTACAACAGATTCCGCCTTATATTCATTACATTTAGCTTTAATTGTCATATTATCTTCATTCAATTCAAATTCCATTTTTTCAAAACAATGATGTAATCTCTCTAAACTCCATATTATATTGGAAATATTCATAGAAACTTTGTTGTTTGAACTATAAATATTATCCAATTTGTTTATTACATCAAATCTATTATCATATTGGCATATATCCTCCCTAACAACTGCTATTTTACATGAATTCTGTCGAACACTTTTCTTCTTCCTTAGACTATCAGTTATTATATATAAAAACTTACCTTCTAGTCTTAAATAACATCTATTTATTGCAGGAATGTTCTTCGTTATATTGTGGAGATTCGTAAAATTTATCTTTATAGAAATACCATCTGTCGGTAAAACACCATCCGTAACAGACACATTAAAACTTTCTAAACAAATATTATCACATATGAACCTACAACTGTCTTGATATAAATTTAAACTTACTTCGCTCGATAGCTTCTCTAACCTAGAAATTATTAATTTTAGTTTTCCAAAACTGTCAAAACAAAATGTTACCATTAGTAATACATTTACAGATTTTACTCTAAGGAAGATTAAAATATCAGAAACGCATTTCTAAGAGTTTTGTGGGACTATCTGTGTAAAACCACCAACCCCTCGGTATTACAATAAATTGACCACCAATTAATGGAACATCCGCATACTGAGATTTCTTAAACAAAGGATGCCTTTTTAAATCAGGCTCCAATACATTTATTTCACTTGTTTGATTCAATCTAAACAAATGGGTATTTGGATACAAAAATGACGTTTCTTCAGGAGGAAACAAATATATTTCAATTTGCATGTCCTTAGGAGCAGTACAACGAAAAGCACGACTATAAAAACACCTATTCAATCTTAATTCCTTTAACTTTTGACCAATAAACTCAGATTCAACTGACTTCTCATATATTGTTAACTTATCATCATTCCGCAACTCCTTTACAGGTGCATCCTCAATATAAATTGTACTGTCACGCGGAAATTTGAATAAATAATAACGTATATACAATATTACGTATACAAAAATACACATTAAAACCAAATGTAAATTGTTCATTAGTTCTGATTATTTAATAAAATTAAATATTTGTACACATTTTTGATTATTATTATTGCGAGTCGAACCCGAGCTTCGTCGGCGTCGGCCGGGGTGGCGGCGGCGGACGACTCCCCGGTCGCGGTAGCGGCGACCCGGTGACCTGCCCCGGGGCGGCAGGGCCGACAGGGGGGTCTGCTTGCTGTCCTGTTGGCGTATGTGGTGTTATTGCTGGTGCTGATGTTGTTCTTTGTTTTTTCTGGGGGGATTCTTCTGGTGCTGGTGCTGGTGCTGGTGCTGGTGCTGGTGCTGGTGCTGGTGCTGGTACTGCTACTGATTCTGCTGCTGATTCTGCTGTTTTTTGTTGTATTTGTGTTTGGGCATTACTAATAATTATAGGGGAGAAGTCTTTTGTTATAGGAAATGAATATATTGGACTATCAAATAAATCAATATACATATTTAAATCAGATAATTTTGGTATTGGTGTTTGAATTTCATAATCAATATATTCTTGTGGTACATCTTCAAACCTCAAATTATATATATATTCTTTAGAATCATATCCGGAAGAATGATAGAATCCAGGCGAAACGGGAATAGAATCTTTAATATAATCTTTAGTAATTGTTGCGCCGGCCGCGTCTTCCAAATATTTTTCAAAATGTATATTAATTAAATATTCAACAATACAATTAAACAAGAAATGATTTCCAATTTCTCTCCATTCACTTTCTTTTAATGGGTCTCCCGATGCGCCACCAACCATACTAAGATTACCACCCACAGTTGACACATCCATTGGTTCTTGTCCTTCTTCGCCTAATATACAATAATTATAAATTTCATATCCTTTTCTAAAAAAAGATTTGCCTAATTCTATCAAATTCTTTTTTCTTTCATCTAAAGTGATTTCATCTGATTTATAATAGTCATAGTTTTCTGAAATCTTATCAAAAAGATTTTTATAGTTCACATCTATTTTTGTTTTTGTATCGCTTGACAACACAAATTCAGAGTTATCTGATACATCAGAACTGTCGGATGTATTTCTTCTATCTGATAAAACTTCTTGTATTAATTCGGAATTATCTCCCATAGTATCTAAACATACTTCTTCAATAATTGTCTCTTTTTGCATATTTTCGATTTCTTCTTTTGCCGAATCAGTTTTGAATAATTGACTAGTATAGAAAAGCTTTCGAATATCTAATAGTTTACTATAAATATTTAAGCGGGAATCATGATTTACAACACAATTATTAATTTTCTCTTGACCGTTAGTACCACTTTCATAAATTGGATTTCTAGTCATATAATTATCATCGCTTCCAATACCATTGCGTGTTAATAATGTGGGATTACAGCAATATTTGTTCCATTCTCCAGTACTTTTTCTAAATGTGAGTAAATGCGGCTGTTCACTAGTAGGTATGTTATTCAAATTGTTTTTGAACCCAGTATTAAATAAATAATCACTTACAGCAAGTTTGTTATTCAAACTATCATTATCAAGATTATTATAATCGCGTTCATCATCAATATCACATTTAATTTTATTTTTTATTTCACTATTATTTATATCAACTTTTAGATTAACAGCATGAAATAAATCGACAACGGGTTTAATGCTTGAAAGTTTAACACATAAATCTTCATATGCATTTTTCGCTTTTTGTTTTAACAATGGATTTGGATTATCATCTTTATGCTTATAAAGTATTTCTAATTGTTTTAATGCTTTTTCTAAAGTATTAAGAATTAATAAAGTCGAACGACCTTGACCAAATTCTTCTGATGTACATAAAAAATAAAAAAATGCTGCTTTAGGATTATTTTCAGTTGCGGTAATATTTTTTTTAGGTCTCTTATCATTAATTGATAGCATTTGAAATATCCAACGGCGTAACTCTAATAAATGCTTCTTTCCACTTAATTTTTTTATAGTCTTTTCATAAAATTCTGTAAACATATCCCCAAATTCTATGTTGTTTATAACTTTATAGTCATTGTAATTATTTACACTTTTATAAATCATATCATTAATATTATCATTATCCGATTGTGGCGTTTGTTCGAAAAATTCTGTTAAAATAGTGGGTACATTATCTTCAATACTAATTTGACTACTTAAGCCATCACTGTTTCTTGAGCCATCACTGTTTTGTACAATAGCTTCACCACCTTTAATAAACTTAACAGTTTCTAATCTACTTAAAGCTTTCTTTTGATTATCCTCTGTAAAGAATTTAATTGAATTTTCAGGATCAGGACTTTTTTCCTTAAGAAAATCAATATAAACTATGTTATCCTTGTTAAAAGTAATTTTAAGACTGATACTATGACTTGGACTTGGACTTGTTATTGTATTAATAATTGTATAATTGTCTGATGGCTCATTACCATATGTTTGTACATAATACCAACAAAATGCACTAATTATTTTCGAACATACAAGTTTACTAAATTCTTTTGGTTTTAAGCCAGAATTACAAAAAAGAAATTCTTTGGGTTCGGCGGGGGAATCTAACTGATTATGAACACTAACGTACTGCATAACAGTATTTAAACCTTCATTTATCGAAGATACTTGTAAAGGTCTTTCACCAGTATATAAAATCGGAGATAGAATATCATCATTTTCTCCACTTGCTTTCTCTACTAACTTTGCCATTACAATATGAGAACGGTCACCCATAAATTTTAAAAGTCGAAGCATAAAAATATATTGAACATAAGTGGAATCATCTTTTTTTTCACCAAAAAATTTGAAATAATAATTCGTTAATACTTTGATTGTTTTATCCTTATCTTTAACATTTTCTCCATCATTTCTAGATATAATATTCGCTGCATTATAAGCATTATTATTATCATCAAGATTGCGTTTTTGTAAAATGTTGATAATATGTTTGGCAACTTCCGCCTGAGATATATTAAATACAAATTGTTTTTTTTCATTTAATTCTTTGATTTGTGACTTGAATTTACCGATATCACCATCCGACACATACTTTGGGTTTAATTTATTTAAGAATGTTTCCTGAATTTTCTTAATGGCTGCGGAAAGACCACTCAGTCTTTTAGGTAATTCAAAATCCACCAATTGATCCACTTTATAACTAAACTTTGGCACAAAAGACCCAGGAGTTTTTTCAAATCCTGTAAATGCAAGACGATTCAATATTAATAAAGCTTTACTATATTTAGATGGATTTTCAGGTTCTACACATTTAGAAATACAATAATATAGATTCAATTGCCAAATATAATTGAGTAATATTAAGTTCTTTAATTCACTAGAAATAGGCTTCGTATCTGGGTCTGGGAAAAATTCGGGATATTTACCATTTAAATATTTATACAAACTAATATCTACTCCACTAATAGAAGAATTATTGTCTACACAACTTTTTGTTGATTGTGTTAAATCAAAAGTTCTAGGTTTTGGTCCATCAGTTGTATTTTTGTCTATACAAGAACCTCTTTCCTGAATATTGAAAAAATCTCCCTTCTTTTTCAAAAATTTCTTAATACTTGGAGTAGATGCAGAATCGATTAAGCAATCTAAAGTCAGTAAATGAGAACCCGGACCATAGTCTTTTACTATTGTATATTTATCATCTAATATATCAATATCATTTCTTTTCAATATTGTTGCTGTTTTTATTTTATCTCGAAGTGTGTTAACACTTGGAATGTCATTCTGATTACCACCTCTTACTAGAAAATCATTAATCTTATCAACTGGCATTTTATGAGGATTAATTGTATCATGCATAGTATCTATATCAAACAACCAACTAGTGTGATTGTTATGTTTGAAATATCCATATTCTGCTTCTAGAACCGAAGTGTCATCATTAGCATCGGGGGTTTGGGGATTGTTATACCATCCATTCTTGAATTCTTCAACTATATCTACTATTGAAGGGGGTTTAACATCGGCCTCCCCGGTGCCTCCTGTTTGAGGTATTTTAAATCCAAAAAAATATTTCCATGAATTTTTAGAAGGATTTGACTTATACATTATCTCTTAAATTATCAAATATTTTAATTCATAGATTTAATTGTACATCGTGTA
The DNA here is from genome assembly GCA_002725175.2 of Paracoccaceae bacterium. Taxonomy (GTDB): domain Bacteria; phylum Pseudomonadota; class Alphaproteobacteria; order Rhodobacterales; family Rhodobacteraceae; genus CACKLF01. The sequence goes on along the minus strand of PBQX02000072.1, from coordinate 1,124 downwards.
TAAATTAAAACCATATTAGATAATAGTCTATGGAACAATCACCTTTTACATATACGATGTTTGTTAATGATATTAGTGTTACTGAATTCAATTATGGTACTCCTGAAAATAATTTTCAGGATTCGGACTTAATGCATTTTTTAAAATGGTATAAAAATTTGCCTGATTCTATTAGTCCTTATAACGATGGACTTTTGGAACCAAAGTATCCATACACAAATTTAGTATTTTCTGAAAATATTAGTATTTCTGATTTTAATTATGGAAGTGCGGAAAACAATTTTAGTGGTGGTGATTTAAGTCCCTTTTTAAAATGGTACATTACATTAGGTATCAGTCCTTACGCAACCTTTTTAGCAGCAACGCCACCATTAGGAAAATATCCCCCGACAATATGAAAAATACAAAATAATTGTTAATAATATATGGCAGTATTCGATGCATCTGGATTGCTAGGTGACATCAATGATGACGGTAACGTCGATTTTAGGGATTTAATTTTTTTAGTTTCCCATCTTGATGTTGATAATAGTGGTAATCGTCCAGATCCAATATATAATACTATACATAATGACAGCTTTGTAGGAGGTGTATCATCTCTTGCTAAATATATTATAGGTGAATTGTCACAACTGTCTACCATATTTTTACTATTCAGACAAATCGATAATGTAACTGAATATAAAGTAGATAAGACTTCACCATTATCTCTATCAGCAGCAAAATTAATCTTTGAAGATAATATTATCGAAGATAATATTGTTGTTCCACCCAATTGGAATGCATCAATTCACAATAATCAGATTATATTATATTCATCCGTGAGAGATTCTCTGACTAGTCAGGAATGGTCTACATTATTTATACAAGAAAATAGCAATACAATTAAAATTGATGCATCTGGAATACAATTTGCAGATAATAATTGTGAATTTATAGAAAATAATACAGTATTTCTCAATAATGGCTATATAGAACCAGAACCGGAACCAGAACCAGAACCACAACCAGAACCGGAACCAGAACCAGAACCACAACCAGAACCAGAACCTGAAATTTATAATGTATTTTTGGATAAGAATGTTTTACAAACTGCCGTTTATGAATGGGCAACTATGAATAAT
>PBQX02000021.1:0-34939 GCA_002725175.2 Paracoccaceae bacterium | reverse complement strand
CGTGAAATGGAAAAGCTTCAGGCTAAGGCTGATGAGCAGGGCAAGGGTTCTTTTGCCTTTGCGTATTATTTGGATTCTTGTAAGGAGGAGCAGGAGCGTGGTGTAACAATTCAGTGTAACACGAAGGAATTTTTTACTGATTCTTATCATTATACGATTGTCGATGCACCAGGTCACAGAGATTATGTGAACAATATGATTACTGGTGCTGGTCAGGCTGATGCGGCTTTGATTCTTGTACCAGCTGAGAAGGGTGGTTTTGAGGCTGCGATTGCGAAGGGTAATCGTGCTACTGGTGAGATTGAGGGTCAGACTCGTCAGCATGCGCGCCTACTTGCTCTTTTGGGCGTTGAGCAGGTAATTGTTGGTATTAACAAGATGGATACTTGTAATTGGGAAGAAGCTCGTTTTAATGAGATCAAGACAGAGATGATGGGTATGCTTAAGGATGCTGGTTTGAAGCCAAAGAAGTGTCCAGTAATTCCCTATTCTGGGTTTCATGGTGAAAATTTGGTTGAGCCTACAGACAAGATGCCTTGGTTTAAGGGATGGTCTGCGAATATTAATAAGGAAACAACAATTACTGGTGTAACAATTTTGGATGCTTTGGAGAAATATGTAAAGCCTCCTAAGCGTAATTTGGAAGGTCCTTTGCGAATTCCGATTGGTCAGACTTACAACATTAAGGGTGTTGGTGCTGTAATTTGTGGTCGTGTAGAGCAGGGTGTAGCGAAGGTAGAAGATAAGATTGCGATTGCTCCGGGTGGTTTCAATGATTTGAAGTTGTTTTCGTTGGAAATGCATCGTAAGAAATATACTGAAGCTGTACCTGGTGACAATGTTGGTATGACAATCAAGGGTTTGGACAAGATGAATATGCCAAAATCGGGTGATTTGATTTTTAGGCCATCTGAGGGTATGGTAACACCTACAAAGTCATTTGTAGCGCAAGTAGTTGTTCAGGAGCATCCTGGTCAGCTAAAGGTTGGATTTAGTCCGATTATTTATTGCCGAACAGCTAAGACGGCATGTAGGATGGCAAAGATTAATTGGAAGATGGGTAAAAAGACTGGAGGACAGAAGTTGGAAAATCCTCCATTTTTGGAGCGAGGTGAGTCAGCGGAAGTTGTATTTGAACCAACGAAGCCATTTATTGTAGAGGCTTTTGACAAGGTACCTGGTATGGGCCGCATTGCGGTTATGGATTCGAATGCTCTTATTATGCTTGGAAAGGTATTATCTGTTGAATCTGGTGGTGATGGTTAGGCGTCGCGGCGGGCCTCGACGCGCTCTGCGGCCGCCGTAATATGATTTTATTTTTTCTGTTACATCAGAAATAAGTGGATAATCGCGATGTGTTGTTCTTATTCGTCTTCCTCGTGGTAGTTCAGTGGTTTGCATTATATCTCTGTCTGTAGGTGGTGCTAATTGGTTTGTTAATACTTTATTGCGTTCTCTTTTAGCAAAATGCTTTTTAATTATTTTAACCATTTCTTCAACTATAAATCCTCGCTGGAATAGGGATTCTGGTATTGGATTCGCCTGGATAATGAGTTGTGCAATTGCGAGATCTAATTCGTGTTGTGAATCCGTTGCTAAAATAAGTGGACTTTTACCATTAGCGTCAAGTATATCGGGATTTGCACCATTATCTAATAATTCCTGTACTAAATGTAAATTATCAGTTTGAATTGCCAAATGGATTGGTGCATCATGGTCACTGTTATATTTATTAATATTTGCCCCATTTTTTAATAAAAGAACCAATATATCTTTTTGTGCTTGTATATTTTTATCCTTTATAGTTTGTGTCCAATGTTGTTCGTTTACAAAAAGTGCATGTTCTTGGTTGTTATTTGGGTCATATGGTTCTAAATGTGTGAGATTCATAGTTAACATATGAAGGGGTGGTAAACTAGGTCCATGTTCATTTGGACCTGGTGTGCAGTTTAGATTTGGATCTGCATTATATTCTAATAATATGTTAACCATATTCGTTTTTAATTTATCAACTGCAAATCCAAGTAATGTGACTTGATTATTATTTCTTGAATTCGGATCTATACCAGTATCAAGTAAATCTCTTGCTATTTTTTCATTGTGATTTTCAAAAGGTGTTTCGCTTGTAATAACCGCTTTAAACAAAGCGGCTGTTCTAGCTTCTTTTATTGCATTATCAGCATCTGCTTTGAGTGCTGAATTTGCAGCGTTTTCTGCATCTTGTGCATCATTACCGCCATAATATGGTTTATATTTCAATTTTTTAGGTCTAAACTTTTGGCCACCAGCTTGACCTTCAAAGGTCAAGCGGCTTTCAAAACTATCTTTTGCGTCTAAATATCCTTGACCTGGATTTGGTGAATAATGACATTTCATAAATTCTTGTCTTAACATATTCATGTTCCTGAGAGCAAAACGCACTTCGCTCCTGTGGATTTTGAGCGCGTGTTCGGCGTAGAGCCGACGGAACGGGGAGCGGTGCCGGGCATCGGTAGCGACGTCTCGTAGCGAGACGCCTTCGTAGTCAGCACCTATCATCCCCGTTTTATTTTTATAATCTGATATTATTTTGTCAAAATTCTCCAAACTCATACTATATATAATTTTTATATATTTCCACATTGGCACTTGTCACATTGGCAATTGTCACATTTGCAGCTCGCGCGCGGCTTGGATAAGAATTGTTCTTTTTTAGTAAATATTATAGTAAACATCATAAGAATAATGATTAAAATGCCTAAACAAGTTAGATAATTATCTGATTTATACATGTATATAGTATAATGGCATAAATATTATAGTAAACAACTTAAGTATTTAAGCGAAATTAATATTATGAGATGAGATTTCCGAGAATAAAATCCGCTCCAGCATTGTTGGAAAATGTTGTTGTGAAAGAAACATTCCGTCAGATAAAGAGGTCTGCATCATATCAATTTATGAGTGAAATTACACAATTAACTGTAGATGATATAAAAGACACAAGTGATATAGTGTCTGAACTTGGTTCTAATGTTAATGAGATTACCCAGTCTGGTGTTGATTATATTGAAGACGCAGAAGAGAGAAGTACGGGAAATGTATTTATAACTGTGATTGTGAGACTAATAGTTGGTTCTGCGGTACATTATATTCATGACATATTATCGTATGTATATCATCTTATATTGGCATTTATATTTGTGAAATAAATAGTTTATCTGCAGTATACAGCCATACCGGTTTCAGTCATTTTTCTGTTATATGTTTGTCCTTTGTATGTAAATGAATCTTTGTCTGCTTTTCTAGCCTTTTCTTTGGCGGCCATAAACGCGTTGAGTTTTCTTTTGCGTGTGCCTCCAACTTTTTTATTCGGGCGTGAACCTCCAACTTTGTTATTCGATTTTTTAGTAAATGGCATTGTATAATATAGATAAATATTAAAATGATAAATCAAAAAAAATGAACACGTCTTCAGTTCCAAACGAACTGAAGTTAAAATGTCTGCATGGAAAAATATTCCATCTCGTGTTCAATCACCTGGCGTTATGACGGATTATAGATCTAAAAGTATAAGACCTACAAAATTACCAAAAAGTGATACATTTGAAGATAGAAAGAGACGCAATACGATATGTTTTGAACCTGATTATAGTCCTGCGGATTTAAGAGTTCAAACTGGATATGGTGTATGGCCGCGTTTTGGTTATCCAATTAGAGATAATGATGTATTACTAATTCCTGCTTTGTTCTTAGATGTATTTAAAGATTTGTCAAATTCATATAAAGAGTTGATGGATGAGATGGTTTATGATGATTTTACAGCGTGGCATGGAAATAACGAATTAGATGGAACACATTGGATAATGAATGATAAATCAAGTTGTAAAAGGAAGAGTGTATTATTCAATAAAGTAGTTGATAAGATTGGTAATTATTTTAATATGGACATACATGCGACTCGTTTTAATTTATACGAACGTGGTGATGAGTGGAAACCTTTTCACTTTGATGCGGCTGCTATTGATCCAGAGAAAGCTAAAACTCAAAATATGACAGTGGGTGTTTCATTTGGCGCTGAGAGAAGTGTGTGTTTTCAGCATGCGAAAACGGGAACAAGAACCGAGTTCTTATTACCCAATGGAATGTGTTATGCTTTTGGAAAAAAGATTAATACAACTTGGCGCCATGGTATTCCTCCAAAAAAAGATGAGACAAATGGTCGAATTAGTATAATTTGTTGGGGATTTTGTTATCAAGGTTAAGCTGCTGCCGCCTGCTGTTGTTGTTCTTGTAATTCAAAAACTTTATCTTCAAGTTCATTAATTTCAAATTCAGTAAGGTTTTTCTTTTTCCTACCTTCCTTAATTTTTTTCATCATTTGTTTAATCATTTTCTTTCTTTCTTTGTCTGTAAGTGTTTTAATCCTTTCTACTTTGATTTCATTCCCATATGAATCAAAAACAACTTCTGCGTCATCTTTTCCAGTATTTGCCACATCTTCAAATTTGGAAACGGACGCCCCTTCTCTGCGTAATCTGCCTTTTTCCATAATCCATTTTTCTTGTGTAACAGCATTAGTAAATTCTTTGTTATGTGAAATAATTATAACTCCACCTTTATAATCATCAATTGCCTTTGTTAAAGCTCCAAGACCATCTCTATCAAGATAATTTGTGGGCTCGTCCATAATAATAATATGAGGATTTTGCCACATAGATGCTGCTAATACAACTTTAACTTTTACGCCTCCCGATAGAGATTTTATTAGTGTATGTGATGCTTGCTCTTTATCAACACCAAATTGTTCTAAGTGTGCTTCAACATCTTTTGCAGTAAGTGTTTTTGATGCTAAACCGGCTGCTACAGCTTCTTTTTCGTCATGACGCTGTACTAATTTCTTTGCTCCCATTCTAAGTAGAAGTTCTCTGCGAACCCACATCGTATTTTCGATAGGTTTGCCTTTCCATTTGACTTCATATTCTCGTGTTTTTTGTTTCTTATTTTCTTTTCTACTGATAATAGCTTCTGGTTCAAGTGCTAATTTTTCTTCATCTGGTGTTTCGCATGGTCGTAGTTCACCTGTTTTGTGGATAAAGCATTTTAAAATTTTTTCTGCGTCTGCTGTTTTTGTCGGATCTTTATTAATAAGGTCTATTCCTTCTTGGTCTTCGTTTCCAGCAAATCTCCACATAATATATTGTGCTGGTGTTTTATGGATATGTTTTTCTAGATGGTGAAATGCGTGCTGGGCTATATAAGCTAAACGAAGCCCTGGTTGTTTTGTAATTGTACCTTGAGTGGATTTTAGTTCACCGATAAGTAATTTAATTGCAGTTGATTTACCAGCACCATTTGCTCCAATGACACCAACACGAGAAATTCTGGAACATTCAAGGTTAATATCAAATACAGTGGGAGTATCTCTTGTTGGATATTGGAATGTGACATTTTCCATTCGAAGTAATATTTTTGAGAGACTTTTAACGTTTTCTAGTGGTCCTGGTTCTGGAAATGTAAATTTGACAACATCACTTTTAAGTTCAAAGTATCCTTTTTTCTCTGGGTATTTTTCTACAAATTCTTTTAAAACAGAGCCTTTTTCTCCAGTAAACATTCTAAGTTTACGATTTTGAAAATCAATAACATGTGTACACATTTCATTTAGAAATGATGTATCATGTGATGTTGTTATAATTGAGCCTCCGTTATTTTTGAACTGATTAAGCCAATTTTTGATCCAAGCAATATTAGTAACATCTAGATGCCCCGTGGGTTCATCAAGCATTAATATATCAGCATTCATGAGTGTTGCCGCACAGAGTTGCATTTTCATTTTCCACCCTCCGGAATATGTAGTTACACCCATTTCCATATCGGCGGCGCGATCCTTACCAATATTTTTTTTTGCATTACCAAATCCAATATCTAACATAACATCTTCAACCTGTTGTCTAGTTACTGGCGGTGTCATAGAATACATAACATTACAGCAATGAACAACCCATTCAACTCCACATAAATCGATATTCAAAATAGGGAATCCCTTATCATCCTCTCCAACTTCCATTTCTTGTATTTCATGTTCTACAAAAATAGTTTTTAGTTGATCTTTTTTAGGAAATCCTTCTACTTGTTCATTTGCAATAGCTCTCATAAGTGTAGTTTTACCACAATTATTAGGTCCAAGAAGTCCGTAAAATCGATTTTGTTTTAGATGTAGTTTAGTATTATTAAGTAGTGTAAGGGCACCATACGCTAGTGAAAATTCGCCTTTATATAAATCTTTACCTTCTTCTGTATCTTCAAAATCGTCCCCTTTAATTACAAAAAGTTCTTTTGAATATGTAAGAGCTTTTTCACATAACGTCGTGGGCGAAGTGATTCCGTCCCACTTTCCATAATTTTCAAAGATTTGTGTCCATGTTGTATTATCGAAACATGCACTATTACATAAATTGGTGGTTAACATCCAAAGGTGTTCTCCGCCAAAGCCTCCTAATAAATTATTAAAATCTTGAATTGTTTTTGTGAAAGAAACATTTTCTGAACCAGCACAAGAACTTTTTAATGTATTTAGAGCTCTAGCACTGACTTTTCGTGCTTCAGGGTCACTAATGGTTTCTGCAAGTGTTTCTAGATTTTTTCTTAAAACGGCATAAAAAGGTAAAATCTCTTTTGGGTGTTCAATAAGTTGACACATATTGTCAACAATAACACATGACAAACGTTTAGTAGCTGTATTTTTGTCTCTCAAACCTCTTAAGAGAATTGGAACAGTAACAGCAAGTGCTGGAGCTTCTACGTTTTGTACGAAAACGCAACTTGCAAGTTCTTCTACACATGAATATATTTTATCTGGGTGTTTTAAACCATTAATAACAACTGGTATAAATTTTTTTAAATCATCGTTTCCACTACATCCCAATATCAATTCCAGAACTTGAGCCGACACTTCGCGGACACGCACGCTACTATCGTTAATATCATATGAGATAATTGGAATTAATTTAGGCATACTAATTTTGATTTGTGTGGGATTTTTCATAATTAATGTTTTCAATCCTAGATAGGCGTATTCTTTTTGTGCTCTTTCATAATTTTCTAAAAAGTTACAAAAAATTTCTGCAACATTAGGACTATTCCAAGGATTAAGAATATTAATAATATGATTTGTTACAATTTCACCATATTTATAAAATTGCCTCTTTTGTTTTGATGCATATATTTTGAAAATAACTTTTAAAAAATTCATGAGTTCTAATTCGTCGCCGCCGCCGCACCACTGGGTGTCTGGTGGTTGCGAGGCAAGTTTTTCTAGTAGATTACCTAAAATATCAAGTTGAGATTCATATCCCTGATATTCGGAAAAAGCATTAATAGGCATTTTTGTATAACTAATAATATGTTTTGTGTTTAGTCAAATGCACGCGGACTTCTAGTACTAATAACACCTTTAAAAAGGTTCATAAAATTAATCAAGCTATCAACATCTTCAAGATTAATTGAATTATATAATGACACTCTACATCCTTTCAGTGGATCGAATGGGTGGTGTTCTAAACCAATTATTCCATTTTGTTTTGCTTTTTCAACAAATTCTTTTGATATATCTTGAGAATTATCAACTAAGAAATTAATATTAGTTCTACTTCTATTTTTTGGATTAGTTATATTTGTATAAAAACCTTCTGATGAATCCAAATATTTATAAAGAAGATCACTTTTTAGTAAATTTTGTTCATGATAATAATCGATACCTCCTTTATTTATCATATTGCGAATGTTAACATATGTTATATAAATTGAAAAAATGCAGGGTGTTGGTCCGAGTTTATTAATGAAATAATACCAATCCATTGCTATAGGTGCTTTTGGATTTGGGATACCGAGTGTTAAATCATTAGAGTTTTTTGCATTAGGTGGGTATGATAATCCGTCTAATGCAATCTTATCAGAAAGAATAACAAGTGATGCCCCGGTTATTCCTAAATTTTTTGATAAGGATGAAAATATAACTCCGTATTTAGTAAAATCGATATGTTTACCACCGAGTATAGAGCTCATATCAGATACTAAAAAATGATTTTTTGGTGAGAAATGCAAACCATTTCTGAATTCGAAACAATTTCCAGTTTCGTTTTCGCAATAATATGTAAAACTAAATTCAGGACTATCTACTAGTACAGCTTCGTTCCTTACTCTGGAAACACTACAAAATTTTTCAAATTCATTTGCGGCGACATGACTCCAATATCCTGTTACTAAAACTTGTATTTTTGATTGTCTGTCACATAAATTATAAAATAGAGATGCAAATTGATGAGTTGCTCCTCCATTCATATAAAAACAATAGTAATCAGTAGGAACTTTTAAAAATTGCCTTGTAACTTTAATAGTATCTTCATATAGTTTATGCCATTCGTCGCTGAAATGGCTTATTTCACAAATACTCATTCCGGTATTATTAAAGTTAGTCATTGCTATACTTGCTTCTGCCAAAACAGAAGTAGATAATTGTCCGGGTCCTGCTTGAAAATTAATAGGTCTATATCTCATTGACCATAAAAAAGAAATAATGCTTATATAGCTTAATACAATAATGAATATGAATATATTATGTCCCGTGAAACAGTATTAAAAATTATGCCTGATAAAGAACCTATTTTAAGATTAACTTATAAATATTATAGTTTTCGATGGATAATTCGTCCTCCAATATTGCAATCATTACTTGATTTATTATTAGATTTACAAACTCAATTTACTGTAACTCAAATCTGCGAATATAGTAACAAAGAAATAATAAATACTCAAAAATTACTGAAAAAAATTAATTTCGAAAGGAATAGATATTGTAACACGACTTTTATAAATGGTTATAATTCACGGTGGATAAAGGGTGAAAATCTAAAGTCAGTGGATGGTTTTAGTAATGAAATAAGACTAAGACTACAAACAGTTACTAGAGAAAGATTAATATCAAGTAGGACAAGTCTTAGTATTCTTGGTAATTTCGAGGATTCTATATCTCCTAAAATGATTCAAAATATTTTGACGTGGTTAAAAAAAACAAATCCAAAAGAATCAAAAATTAATGATATTCGTCGTGGTCGTGTTGGTTGGATGAAGGAACAAATTATAATGAGATTAAAAGAGATAGGAATAAAAATAGACGCAATGTTGTTATCTAATTTTATTGATGAAAATAATCCGATAGAATATTTGAAAGAGTGGAATGTAAAAAGTCATTATAATGGAAAAAGAATGAAAAACTGTGAAATTCGTAGGTTATTAAAAATAGAATTTTACAGACGAGAGAGAAATTATCTTCGTCGTTCTTTTATAAAGCCCAATATTCGTAATCTACCAGCTAGTATTGAGAAACTAATTTTTAGTTTTTTAAACTCAGACACGAATGTATCTTCCGATATGCAAGTAGAATTAATTTCGCCTGGCGCGTTTTCGATGGAGGGAGGCCTCATGACGACACGTGCGGCGAACTCTAGCTGGCGTCTTTTTGCTAACTATTAATAATGATAAATGTGGAAGCTAAAAGCTTTGATATACTTGAAATAATAATAATAATATTATCGTTTATGTTGTGCGTAGTAATTTATCGTAATAAAGGCATTTGTTATTAAAAATGTTAATGAGTGATTATTTGAATCCGAATACAATATTTTTAGAACATTTAGAAAAATCTAGTTCAAGTGAGCAACTTCGAACATGTGATTTTTGTATTTCTGATTATGGAATAATAAACAATTTAGGTATAGTTTTTGATGATTCAAGTGGATGTAAAATAAGTTGTGATTCTGTTTCAACCCAGAGTGAAAATGGTCCTAAATTATATTTATATGATTCAGAAAGAGGAAAATTGCCAAAAAACATAGCGTTTACAAATAGTTATCCTATAAGTTCGTTTCATGAAAATTTTCAAAAAGAAACGGATTCAGAAAATTTGATAAGAAGTTTAATATTTAATTTATTTTTGATAATTGTATTTGATGATGTTGAAAATATTAGTCAAATTGATTTTACTTTGCTAGGTAATCGTTCTAATAATCTTTTTTTTTTGGAGGATCCTACAAAAGATTTGATACATAAAATAGAGAAGGATACTTTTGAGAATCTAAATAAAATAGAAAACCAAGAGAATGTAATTGAATATTGGAAAAGTCAAATATATTATAATGATAGCATAATTTTTAGGAATGATGATCTATTTTATACTTATTATACAATAAGTCTTAATGCTGAAAATAATATTTTAAACTCAAATTCATTCGTAAGTCAAAAATTAATAAAGAATATAAATTTTGTTTTAAGTTGGGTTTTGAATATAGATTTGTTATGCTGAGCATGCTTCACAAACTTCTTTTACGGGCTCTATTGTAAAAGATTGTGCTTTGCTTTGTGGTCTTGTTCTTAAATAATATACTCCTGTTTTCAAACCTTTTTTCCACGCATAGAAAAGCATGCTTGTAACAGTACTTGATTTTGCTTCTGAGAGGAAAAGATTAAGACTTTGACTCTGGCATATAAATTTTCCTCTATCCGCGGCATAATCTATGAGAACTTTTTGTGATATTTCCCAAACGGTTTTGTAAGTAGTTCTAATAATTTCTGGTAAATTAGTTAGATGTGAAACACTTCCGTTATTTGATAGTATAGAGTCTTTCATTTGTTTATTCCAAACTCCAAGTGCAACAAGGTCTTCTTGTAAATACTTATTCATAACAATAAATTCTCCAGCAAGAGTTCTTCGAACATAAATATTTGAAGTAATTGGCTCGAAACATTCAGTATTGCCTAATATTTGCGCTGTAGAAGCAGTTGGCATTGGTGCAACAAGAAGACTGTTTACTGTTCCATATTTCTTAATGCTATTTTTAAGACCATCCCAGTCATAAGTCGGTTCTGAATCAATTGGTTGTTGTTCCCATAAATCAAATTGCAAAAGACCTTGTTGGAGTGGTGAACCTTCGAAAGAAGAATACGCTCCTGGATATTTAATACCATCTACCGTTTTTTTCTTTTCTGTTTTTTTCTGAGCCAATTGCATAGATTCATCCAATGATGCATAATAAATTGTTTCGAATATTTTTTCATTAATAAATTTAGCTTGTGGACTATCAAAAGCAATTCGCATTTTCATGAAAACATCCGCGAGTCCTTGAACTCCAATACCAATAGGGCGGTGTCTTGTATTTGATTTTCTAGCAGTTTCAATAGGATATGTGCTTCTATCAATAACTTTGTTAAGATTTCTAGTTAATTGCCTAGCAATTTGTCCTAATTCCGTATAGTCATATAAAACAGGGAAAGCACTAATAAAGTCTGTAAATCCCCCTTCGAAAGTTCCAGCCTTTATAATTGGATATTTTTTTCCAGAAAGTGGAGTAGTTAGTTCGTTGAAGGTTGTTTTGATATCCCACCTTGTTACCCATGATTTTGCCAATTTGCAAAATGAACAATTCGGAATTGTTGTAATATTGACTTCACCTTCAACACATGGTGGAATTACACAAGATGGTAAACTAATACTGGCAAGATTGCATACAGCTGTTTCATCCGGTCCGGAATATTCAATAACTTCACAGCATAAATTTGATGATTTAATTGTACCAAGATTTTTTTGATTTGATTTTTTATTAGAACTGTCTTTGAATAATATATATGGTGTTCCTGTTTCTGCTTGTGATTCAAGAATTTTGAACCATAATTCTTGAGCATTTACCTCTTCACCTTTTCCTTGATTTTCATATGTTTCGTACAATTTATCGAAATCCTCTCCATAAGCATCAGATAAACCTGGGCAATTATATGGACACATAAGTGTCCATTTTTCGTTTTTCTCTACTCGCTTCATAAATAAATCGGGAATCCATAAAGCATAAAATAAATCTCTGGCTCTACGTTCTTCGAATCCTTGATTCTTTCTAAGCTCTAAAAATTCCATTATATCAGTATGCCATGGCTCTAAATAAATAGCAAATGACCCATTTCTTTTTCCATTTTGATCTACGTATCTGGCAGTATTATTAAAAACTCTTAACATTGGAACAATACCATTAGATGTTCCTGCACCACCAGCAATATCTGAACCACGCCCTCTTATATTATGAATATGGATACCAATTCCTCCTGCGCTTTTTGAAATATGTGCTGTATCTTTAAGTGCATCATAAATACCACCAATACTATCGCTGTCAATTCCCATAAGAAAGCATGATGCGAGTTGACCATTTACTGTACCCGCGTTGTAAAGTGTTGGAGTAGCATGCATACATTTTTTCAATGATAATGAATTATAACTACGAATTGCAGATTTAATATCATTACCGTGAATTCCTAATGAAACACGTAGAAACATGTGTTGTGGTCTTTCAATTATGATACCATTTGTTCTTAACAAATAACTCTTTTCCATTGTTTTAAATCCAAAATAATCAATATCATAATCACGAGAATAATCTATAATTTGATTAAGTTTAACCTTATGCTTCATAACTGTATTATAGAGTTCTTTTGTAACAATTGGACAACTCTTTCCATTTTTATTTTTATTATCCATAAGAATTTGAATCGTTTCACTAAACGATGGAGATGTTCTTTTGTGATGATTCGAAATAGCCAATCTACTTGCAAGTATTCCATAATCTCCAGAATCCGTAGTAAGTGCCGCACATGTTTGTGCTGCTAATTCATCAAGTTCGTATGTATGAACACCCGAATAAATATCGGCACAAACTTTTTGAGCTAATGCCAAGTGATCAATTTCCAGACTTTTACCAAATTCATTTCCTTCCTTAACAAGTTTCTCCAGTCTAGTTGATACTTTATCAAACGAAACTGTTTCTTTTGTGCCATCCCGCTTGATGACATACATGACTTCCATAACCATTCTTATTATTATTATTACATTGAATTGGTCTTAATACTTTTTATGTATTGTTTAAGGTGTAATTATTTATTTATAATTATGCGAATTTTATCAATAGATGTTGGAATAATAAATTTAAGTTATGCAATAGTTGACATGGAACTGAAACCAGAAATGAAATGGAAAATAGATGATTGGAATAATGTAAACATGTTACATTCTTTTGACGATCTTAACTATATTTCAAATTATTATTCAAAGTGGTCTAAAGACATGTTATTGACTTGTATAACTAAACTAGGTTTGGAATTGGGTGTTGCTAAGAAGAAATGTGAATTACAGAGTATAATTAAAAGACATTTAAAAGCCAAAAAGATAAGAAAATTACCTATAAATTTACAGAATATTGTTTTAAACATAAAAGCGCATTTCACTGACCGTGTATATCCTTGTGATATTGATATAGTAATAATTGAAAATCAACCATGTATGAAAAATCCACAAATGAAATCAATGCAAATGATAATATTTACTTATTTTTGTTTGAATGGGTTTACTGTAAAATTCGTATCTGCGTCTGAAAAAATGAAGTTTTGTTCAAAAAAAGGATGGCTTGATCCGAAGGAGGTCGTGGGTAACTATAAAAAAACGAAAAAATCTTCAATTGATATTGTATCAAAATTAATTTTAGATCAAGAACATGAAATATGGAATCGTTCTAAAAAGAGAGATGACCTGGCAGACGTAATACTTCAAGCGTTTGCTTATTGCGACAAATGTGTATAAACTAATACCGTGAAATAATTCATAAAAGATGAATGAATTAAATTTGGATTCAATTAACACCTCAGAAGTATCGCTTTCTAAGGTTGACGAAACCGGTAATAAAAGTATAGAGGATGATATACCGAAACTAGATGAGTTGGATTTATTGGTAGATCCAACCAAGTCTATTCAAAATACACCATCCGTTCGTGTTGATGATGTACAACCGGATAAGTCAAATAGTACTGATACAAATTTAACATCTACTTTCAAAGATACAGAGATTTCTGAAAAAAAAACTTTAGACAATGTTGAGTTTAAAATCAATGTAGAACGTGAAACAACCCCAAATACAAATGATGATTCTACAATAAAGAAATTTACGACGATGTCATCATCTTTATTTGAAGATGATGGTAAAGAGAGGCAAGAGTTATTATTTAAATTAAAACGTTTAGAAGCTAGAGGTATACCTTTGTCTAAACATTATAGTAATTCATCAAGTGTATCTGAAATGCGCGAGGAGTATTCACGTTTAAAACAACAACGTGATCTTGAAAATAGTATTAAATTTCAAAGAAAAACAATGATGGCATTTGCATCTGGTGTTGAATTTATGAATAGTAAATTTGATCCGTTTGATATAAAATTAGACGGTTGGTCTGAATCATTGCATGAAAATTTGAATGATTATGATGATGTATTTGAAGAATTGCACGAAAAATATAAAACTAGAGCTAAAATAGCACCAGAAATAAGACTTTTAATGATGCTTGGTGGTAGTGCTGTTATGTTTCATATGACACAAAGTTTCTTTAAATCATCATCCATGCCAAACATGGATGATATAATGAAACAAAATCCTGATTTAGCGAGACAATTTGCTAATGCTGGTGTCGCAGAGGCAACCAAAAATTCACCCGGACTTGGAAATTTATTTAATGACATGATGAATGAACACAAACCGGCGCAGCCGCCGGTATTTATTCCACCACAACCAAGTTTCACGCCACCATCGGCCCCATCTAATATGCATGCAGTACCTGATGCACCATCGTCTATTATGAGTGGACCCAAAGATCAGGATGTTGAACGTATTTTAAATCAAATTAACGAATACAGAGAATCGGATGCAAAACCCACTAAAGATTTAAATATGTATCAAAATCAACCTCCGGCCACGCCAGCCGCGCCGGCACCAGCACCAAAACGTCGCGGACGTCCCAAAAAAAACGCAACACCTAGTTTTCCTTGAATGATTTAGGGTGTGGAGCCAGTAATGTCGTTATAAATGAATATAATATTTTTAACACCTTTTTATAAATATATTTTTCCACCTTATCAGGCAATAAGTCTATCTTAAAAAGCTTAAAATCAACAACTCCAATATCAACATCGTCTTTATTTTCTTCAAACCATTGTTCAACAAAAATATCAATATTATTACGCCAGTCCGGCAGCGGTGTACTTGCTTTTAATTTCGTATTTTCTTCTTTTAATTTTTTAATTTGTTCTTGTAAGTCTTCCGTTAGGGCGTCGTCAGGTGAACGTAAACAACAATTCATAAATAATAAATATAAATTCTATAATTGTTGGATTTTAAATGTAACGGTCAACATTCATTTCTGATAACGGAATATTAATATATTTATCGAAACCAGATGGCCGAGTTATCATTAGTGGTATTTTTTTCTCTTTAAGTTCCTTTATAAATATTTCTTCTTCGGTATCGTCATTATCTGTTTCTACTAAAGGCTTCATTCCATCAATTAATTGTTGTATACGGATTCCTCTTATTCTAGTATATTCATACTTTGTAATAATTGGACGGTCCATATTGTATTATAATATTTGAATGTTATATTTTTTTAATCATTTTTTTGAATTTCATTATTGTTTTTTTTTAAAAATAATATACGGTTGCCGGATGCGAGTTGAGACCAGACGTCAATATAATGTATTTCAGAAATAATTTGAAATACCCACATTCTTTGTTCCTTCGTGGTTCCTTTAATCTTAATTATACCGTTAATTTCTTCCAGCTCTTTTAAAAACAGTGATTCATTATTTGATTTTATATACTTAAAAATATTTTGTTCTATTTTTCTATTACCCTCATATACTATTACTTCGCTATCTTCCTCGTCATCGGACTCATATGACTCGTCAGATATATCCTCTTCGTCCGCATCGTCATCCTCATCACTGTCATCATCTTCTTCAACAGAACCAATTGACATTTCTTCAGAATTACTATTTTTAACAATATCTTGAATCGCCCTTTCAGCAACTTGTCCTAAAATAGCAACACTGGTCGTTGTGGATGCATTGCCACACACAACAATACTAACAGATATACCTGAATGTTCTACTTCAACTTTCATTTTATATAATTTATATATAATAATCTTTAACCCATTTCGTGGATAGATTTATTGCATCCTGTTAAATAGCTAAAAATAATATTTTCAATATAATCTGGCAATGAATTAAGGCGAGGCATACAAATATGTGAACGAAATATGTTTTCCTGCTTTTCATAAAAAGCCTTTTTGAATAATTCGCGTATTTCACTATTTTTCATTCTTTTTCCATTTTTATGTGTTTTAATATTCCATTCTTTAACAAATTCAATTGGATTATTTTCATCAATAAAATTAGATAACAACATAGCGTCTATTTTTATTCCATAACTTTTTAAATCACGAATAATATTTTCTTTAATGTCCCTCTTAACATTACCATAAATATCTGGGTTAGTTTTTTTTAGCCATGTAAGTATTTTATGTATCATTTTGGGAGAGATTGATTCTTCAAAACTACCTAAAACACGTTTAATTGATCTAATACTAGTCAGTCTATCGCGCATGATTGTATTGATTCTATAAGAAATTTCACTTAGAAAATCTTTTATGCTTGGGCCCTGCCGATACCACTCGTACGACTGCCAAGAACTGCCATAATTCAAGTTAAACTTTGATTTTAAATTCCTAATATTTTTCATTATGGTTATCATCTCATCAGTATTAAAATTTGTTTCATTTGCAATTTTCCATTGTGTTTCTATATTCTTAAGGATTTGTATTATTTGTGCTCTTGAGAGATAGTTCCGATAATAATATTGTTTTTTCGGAAAATAATAATCACAATAAACTGTTTTATCAATATTAAATATAATATCATTTTGATGGGGATCGTTGTACATTCTTATTATTATATGTTAATTAATACTTAAACGACGTTCTACCACTCCTCGCTTCTGGCTCTTCCTAAGAATTCTGGAATACGTTTAGTACGATTGTGTTGTTTGAATCTTCTACTACCAGGAGGTAATGTGTTTTTATAATGTGCTGGGCGAGTATCAGATGAGAAATCTTTTCTTATTTCTTCAGTTTCTAGAAAATTATTTATATAACTATCCCATTCTTTATTTGGACTTTTTTTTCGTGATTCCAAGTTGGCCTTCGACCCATAATTATCTATATCTACTTTAAAACTTTCATCTTCCTTATATTTCTGTAAAAAGGGTGATAGAGACGAACCTGGTTTTTCTTTCTCTAATTCTTCTGCGTAGTCACTTGATTTACCCCTTTCTGGGCGAGAGTCGAGTATACTGTAGTTTTTTACCAAAAGACTTGCCTCATTATTTGGAAACCATGCTTCTTCTCTAGCATCTTTTGCCCATCGCAATAATTTTTTTTTTGGCTTTGGCTTTGGTGTGTTCATCGCGGAGAGGCGGTCGATGCGTGATATTAAGTTGCCACCACCCTTATTTGGTTCCGCTCTTCCTAAGAATTCTTTTATTTTGTGACGACGTTTTCCTGTGTTGAAAGGTAGTGAATACTGATAATGTTCTGGTTCTTGGCGAGATGATAACTCTTCTATTATGTCATCTGTTTCTTTGCGAAGCTTCTGGCCCGGCGCCGCGGGATTCATTACTTCGTCATATCTTTTATCAATATCTATATTTGGATTTTGTCTTATTTCATTTATTAATAAATTCCATTTAAATGCATTAATTCTTCGACCTTTAGTTAAAGAAGAGCCTAAATCCTGTTGTTCTAATTCTTTAGCATAATCAATTGCGTGACCTCTAGTTGGATCATTGGGAATTGTATATACATTCGTATATATGCCTTCAGATAACCCTCTTCTACGTCGCAAGGGTCGCCATTGAATTCTTTTCTTAGGTCTATTTTTGTTGTATTTATTTAAAAAAGATGATTTGGTGATGCGGCGCGCATTCGGCCTCGACTCCGCAGTGGCCGGATGGCCACTGGGTCGCCGTTTTTGAATACTTTCATACACTTCATTAATTTCTTTAATTCTTTTCTCTTCATTCATCGCCGCGGCATGCGGTGCCTGCGACTCGATTTTTTCGAGTTCGTCGAGCCGTGTCATTATATTTTCGTGATCTGATTTTCCAGCTCCCTTTAAAAGTCGCGTCACAATATATTTAAGACTATTCATTAAATATATATTTTATAATATTTCACCTGGCTGCGCTCAACAAACAGTATGAGGAAATATATTTTTCCATTTTTTAACAATTTTAGCCAACGTTCTATTAACTTTTAAATTTTTAAGTTGTGTAATAGGAACCCATTGCACTCTGAAAATTTCATCTGTATCACGAGTACAGAATGTTGGATTAGATTCTCTATTTAGATTTAAAACATAATACAAAGTATCATATATTCCTATTGAAAATGTATCATTTTTAATTGGAAAATAAATACCAGTTTCTTCCCATATTTCTCTAGTTGCTCCAAAATAAGGCATAGTTCTTTCAAAATCCTGAAGATGACCTTTTGGTAATCCCCATTTGTTTTCTTTTTTCAAATACGAGTCTCTGTTTAAAACTAAAACAATGTGAGTATTATTTTCATCGAAAATAATACCCCCAGCCCTAGTTGGTAATTTTTTTGAATGCCCTTCCATTTTGATTATATTAATGTATATAAATTCTTCTTATTAACTGAATATGTTTAAGTAGAAGATGATATTAGCATTTTACGAAGGTCTGGCTTTTTCATAGATTTAGTATATGCAATACCGTATTCTTCAAGATGTTTTCGTAAATCTGCTACGTTCATAGAATTAATTTGTTTTAATTCTAATTTCCTATTATCTATCGAATCAATAATTGCATCTTCATTTTTTTGAGAAACCTCTTCTGAGACCGCGGTCTCGACTGGTGATATTACCTCCTCAGCAATCTCGACTGGTGATATTACCTCCTCAGCAATATCGACTGGTGATATTACCTCCTCAGCAATCTCGACTGGTGATATTACCTCCTCAGCAATATCGACTGGTGATATTACCTCCCCCGCGGTCATGTTCTGCGGCGTTAGCGGGAGTCCTGTCTCCAGTGCGTCGGCCACGAGGGCCGGCTCTTCGTCGAGCGACGATGCGGACTCTACAGATGAACCATCTTCATCAATTATTTCTAATGGCTCTTGGAGTTCGTGTTGCGTCACAAACTCGGGCATTGTTGATGAAGTGACAACAAAAGCAGGATTATTATTAAATAATGGCGCTAGTAAATTTCGAGTTTCTTCATCCAATTCGCTCACCGGTGACTCCATGGAGCCCCCTTCTACGTCTGTTTCTTTTTTATTACTTATTATAATTTGTTGTAATTCTTGTACTTTATTTTCAAGAGAGTCAATTCGTCTCTTATACATTCTACGAACAATAAAGAATGTATATCCTATGAGAAATAGTAGAACTACTCCAATTACAATATGGTTTGGGTTGTACAAAGTAGGCATGATTTAAAACAGATTATAAAATGTGATGAAACTACGCACTTAAAAAATATATCATTTTCAGAATATTGTCTCTATGAACTTTTATAGAGCCTTTGATATAAATTCTAATGTTCATTCTTCTGTTTTTCTTACCACAAATTTTTGTGTGTGAATTTATGATATGAAAGTATTCATCAATAAACTTATCAGCAATTTCCTTGTTAGTTGTACTATTAATACATTTCGTATTGCACCATTCGTTAAAAAAATCAGACATATTGAAATTATAATATATGTATGTGTTTAGTAATATACTATTGAGAATATCTTATACTTGTTTGAGCACGAAGCTGTCTGAATGAAAATATCTTGTATTATTAATGAATAAATATATGTTAATACTAATTTTATTAGTATTAATATTGTGGTTTGGTTTGAACGCTGTACAGGCTTTCTGCGCTTCAAATGTTCCAATAATTAACCAAAATGACCTAGTTGATATGTTTACTAATAATGGATGTATTGTTATACCAAATGTTTTAACAAATAGTGAATGCAATATTATAATTAATAACATAAGAGACGAATTGAGTAATAATAATGCTGAATTTGGTGATATAAATAGTCAGCACAGGAGAATAGACTTAAAATTACCTATTGAAAAAATGGATAAGTTTATAAAAATGGTTTATGAACGGCTAAATGATTTTGTGGAAACTGTGATACCAAATTCTAAAATTGTAGAATGTTCGTCTTTAATAAGTTATCCTGGCGCTTATGCACAGACTTGGCATTATGATACAATTCCTACTAAAAATGGAGCAAGTTTGATATCTTTTGGTATAGCCTTAGATGATATTGATGATAGTATGGGTCCATTAGAGGTAATGATGGGTTCTAATAAATTATTTAATATAGATGGTGGCGAACAAATAATTGAGAAATTACATAAAAAACATGAAACAAAGAAATATTTTAAAAATTACTATAAATCTGTTGGGAATATAAAATATGAAATAGAGAAGAGAGGTGGTAGTGATGAGTATTCTGTGGATGATCTTATTAATGATGAAGCAACGGAAATGTTATGTAGAATATTAGGGATAAAACGAGTAAAATGTTCATGTAAAAAAGGAAGTCTTATAATATGGTCTTCTGAAGTACATCATCGTGGTGGAGAAAACAAATCTAGTAAGGCAAGACCAATATTTTATTTTTCATTGATGGGCGAAGGTGAACCTCCAATAGGTGCGACATATTCGTTAAAAGCCGCCAATGAAAGAGTATATGTTAAAAATTTATAGTTCATTTTCCTTTGAGAATAAATATTAATATTGCAACTGCTAAAATGAATATAAAGAAAAATAATATGGATGTAACAATGATATAAGGGTATAGGTGTGCAAATGCATATCTTATTATTGGATCAATTAAATCGCTTTGTAAACGTTCCATATTTTTTTTTTGGCGAACTTCATCAAGTGTATGATGTAATAAATCACGTATTATTTCTCTAATTATCATGATTGCGTTTGAAATAATTATTATATTATAATTCTAAAAACAACGCATGTCGACATTTGATGAAGAATATGATTCAGATGCAGAATATGTCCCCGATTTCGATATGGTCGATTTGAGTGACTTTCAATTAACAGATGGTGGTGAACTAGTAGGTGGTTCTTGGGGTGCCATGGTAGAGCATTGTAAAGACGATGATATTACTTTCCAGTTTGCATTACCAATATTTAAAGTAGGAGACAGTCTTGATATAACAGAGGCTTCAAAAAATGGATTTTTAAAATTGTCATTAAATGATGGCGATGCTAAACATACTGAGTTTAAAAAATGGATAGCTAATCTGGAAGTATGGTTAGTAGACCAATTTGTTAAAAATCATAATAAATGGTTTGGACATATGTGGGAAGTAGGGGGCCCTTTAGAAGGTCGCCCATTACCACCAGCTTCTGCTATAAGAGAGATGTACCATCCAATAATTGGTGATGACAATATATTTTGTACCCGTGTTCATATAACTAAGGGTAAATATGATGTACAATGCATGGATTCTGAACAAAATATTATTGATTTTTCAAAGATAGTAAACTGTAATGTAGTACCTCTAGTCGAGTTAAAAGGTATTTTTATGAAGCCGCGTGGATATAATCCAGATATTGTGCTACGTGGTTTAGTAATTGTCCCGGATGAGTCCGACACCTCGACGCGGGCAGATCAATATTGTTTGTTTCATACTCCTGAAAACACAGAGCAATACGCTTATTATGATTATGCCACTGATGATGACACAGCCAGTGAAGATGGTGAAGAAAATTCAGAATCAACTGAGAAAGAACTTGATGTAGCTATTGCTACGTCACCCGAGGAACCGGTCGAGCTGGCGCCGGCTGACGCGGTGTCTGCTGAGACCACCGAGTCGCCGTCTCCCACGCCATCAGATACACCGGTGGCCGTGTCCGAAGCTGCAGCCCCGACGTCGGCATCACCTGACGATGCCGCGGCGGCCGCCACCGTTGAGGCAGCGGCACCAATGCCAGCACCAGTTGTCCAGGAGCCAAATGAACAAAAGATTCATGAATTAATGCGTGCTACTGAAAATGCAAAGATTGCTGCAAGAGAAGCTGAGGAATTATATCAAAGTTATATAAATAAAGCGAATAGTACATCTGTGAATTAAATTTATTTTTTATATGAAAAAGATGTAAATTTGCTGGTAGAAATATGTGGCAAGTTTTTTATTAGCTTGGTTGATTTTGTTTTTTGGTTACACCATAGTTTTAAAATATAATGGCCATTTTTAGGACTAATTGATAATCCATGCACAAAATCTTCAGATTTATCTTCTATTATATCCCCCGCAATCATATATTCGATCCATATTTTAGTAATACGATGTAGGTCATAAGTATCAATTTTAATTGATATAAACCCCCCATCTCTATTTTCAGGACTTGACCAGTCTGGGAATATGTCTTCCTTCATTACAAAAAAAATACCACTATTGTAATGGGATTCTTTTAAATATTTGAAAACACCCCAAAAATCATTAGCATTGTTTGTTTTAGTTAAGAAGTCATAACTGTCTTTTGCCCAACTTGCATTTCTAGAGGAATGAAACCAGAAAGACCAATTATGTTTCATATTTCCCATAAGGTTATATATAATATAATTTAG
Organism: Paracoccaceae bacterium; assembly: GCA_002725175.2. Lineage (GTDB taxonomy): Bacteria > Pseudomonadota > Alphaproteobacteria > Rhodobacterales > Rhodobacteraceae > CACKLF01. The sequence continues at coordinate 12,358 of PBQX02000021.1, read as the reverse complement.
TTAAAATTTATACTCAATTTATGTATGGGGAACAGCTCCACCCCAAAAATTGTCAGGGGTTATTAATTTGTATCCACTAGATCTAAGTATCTGTTCTTGAGTTCTACTATTGTCCATTTTACTTCTGTCATAAAAAACAGGACTGATTCTTGGTATTGGACTCGAAGGATATGATAACATTCTAAATGGTGCTGCTTCACCAACCACAACATATTTTGTGTATTTTGAGTTATTTTTTTCAACTGTTAATATTACATGTGGAGGAATTAGTCTTGTACCTAAGTGTGAATAATAAGAATTAGGATACCGCATTCTAATATAGAAAACACTTTTTTTAGGTTTTATTTCACCTTTATTGGTAGTATTTTCAAAAGCAATTTCTGCATCAGGAAATGGTATTGCGGAACCAGTATATGATTGACGTAAATCAGGTGATTGAGGAGCGATATAAGATACTTTTGTCGACGGAGTCCAATCTTTCAATGTGCATTTTAGTTTAAGTATATTCGGACATTTACGAAAAACTTCAACAGTTATATTTGAAGAGTCTTGATTCATATTAGTATAAGATAGAAATAAAAAAAATGCGCGTTCCAAATTCAATAAATTATTTCTGCAAATTATTTATGGAACTAATTCAAACTTTTAACACAACTTTAAATGATTTAATAAATAATTTACAGAAATGTTATCCTGAATATGTAAAAGATGTTACGATTATAACAGAATTAAATGACACACGTCCCCTTCAAAAATTCATGAAAGCAATTGGTGACGATGTTAATAAAATATCAGTAAAAGATGAAAGTTTTTTTGACTGTGAACGAACATGTCTTGATTGTGATTTGTCTGAAATTTGGAAATCGTCAAAAACGAATGAACAAAACAAGAATGTTATTTGGAAATTTATGCAAACCCTTGTGTTAATAGGAACAACTGTTCGTTCTAAATCGAAAAGTTTAGAAGATTTTTTTGAAAATTTTGATGATGAGAACATGTTTAATGATGTAGAAGGTGTACAATCACAAATGTTGAATATTGTTCAAAAGCTACTAGAAGAAAATAGTGAAGAATTTGAAGCAGAGAGGTGGCCCGGAGGCGATTCATCTGATGATGATAGCCCTTCACCCTCGGCGACAGGTGGCGATGCGGCCGATGCCGCATCTAAGTATGAAGAAATGTTTAAAAATACAAAGATAGGAAATTTAGCGAAAGAGATTGCGGAAGACATAGATATGTCTTCATTCGAAAATGATATTGGGGATATGGCTGCTCCTGATGTTTCTTCCATTATGAAGAAATTGATAGGTGGTGGTGGTTTAAAGAATCTAGTCCAATCGGTTGCCCAAAAACTTAAGACTAAAATGGAAAGTGGTGATGTTAATCAAGAAGAGTTGGTGGGTGAAGTTAGTGAAATGATGGAGAAGATGAAAAAAGATAAAAAATTCAAAAAAATGTTCAAGTCAAAAGATTTTCAAGGAATGTTCAAAGAAATGATGAAACAAAAAGGCCAGGTTGTTAATGATGATGAAGATTTCAGTGCTCTTGAAGAAATGTGCTCGAATCCAAATTTATCTCGGGCAGCCGCGAAAGCGCTGCCCCCACCACAAAGTTTCAGAGGTGGAGGTAGGAGAAATGGCGTTAGAAATAGATTACGTAGAAAGTTAGAAGCTAAAGCTGCCGCTGATGCGGCGGCGCAACCACCACCACCACCAACAGAATAAGGACTGGGTCTGGGTACAATAAAATATAAAAAAAGTAAATAATGAAATGTATACGTGTAATTTTAAGCGTTATGTGTATTCGAAAAAGTCGTATGCCGCGACGTCACAGGCGCGCAGCGCGACGTCGCACTGGGCCAGGGTCATATGGGTCATATAGTGATTTTTTGAAGTACAATGATATTATTCAATGAAATATGTTTGTTATATAATAATGAGTGGATGTGACATACCGATAATTGTAATAACTTGTCACGGTGCATATCATGAAGAGGAATACAAATCTTCAAAATGTAATGTTTATAAAATGAATGCTACAAAAGTTGGTATAGCAAATTATGTAAAACAAGATTTATTGCATATTATCCCAACTGCTATTGAAGGTGCTTTATTAGAAACAACTTGTAAAAGTGCTATTGAAAAGTTACAAGAAAAGTTATCATGTATAGAATATTATAATGAATACGGAAATACATTGGCAACTCCCGATGCCCGCGAAAGTCAAGATTATTTGAATTACACTTCAGACTGGAAAAAGAAATGTTTATACGATATTAATAAATGGAATAAAACTGATTTATTTTTGAATAAACATTATCAAATATCAAAATATGATGACATTTTAGATTTTATAGAAGATGACGAAGGTAATCCTTTAACTGATGAAAGTGGTAATCTTTTAGATGCTTATGACAACAGAATAGTAATGTTTTTAAGTAATGGAAACAAAATTGATTTATTACCAAGTTGGAATAAAACAAGTATACCAAATAATCCTACCGAAACATTATTAAAAGAAAGAAGAGAAACATTTGACATTACTTTAGAAGAATTAATTAACAAAGTTTATGATATGGGATATAATGATATAATAATTGCTGATTTATCATGCTCTGTGTGTTCAGAAGAATCCGGATTCAAAACAAATATTAGAACACATAGACACTTGAATAGACAAAAAAGAGGAGGTCGTCGTGCAACGCGACGAAGGGCGCGTGCGGGTCGCCATGGGTGGCGCAGTCTTCGTCGCCAAATGACTGCTGGTATGCCCCCAAAAACATATGGTAACATTGCTTTATATAATCCAAATGACCCAATTTCTAATGTAAGAGTATTTGAAGCAGATAAAATTCCAATAAATAAAAATACTGGTGAAGTTGCAACGGACAGCACCGCAGAAGATGATAAGATATATGAAAACATTAGTTTAAGTAAACTTAAGAATACATTTGATGATATTAGTAACTGGGAGAAAAAGGAATACGATTACGTTTTAAAGGATTTAGCACTCCCACTGCGTTCCCATAATGATATAACTACTAATGACACCGAAATTCCTATCGAAGGTACTCTAATAGGTGGACCTAAAAGAACTTCATCAAATTTAGCTGCTTTATTAAATGAAAATAAGGAATCGGCGTCGAGCGCCGACGCGACAGTACTACACAAAAACTATTTAAAACACTTACGTCTGCCGCGTCGCCCTGAAGATGCAACAAGAAGGAAATTATGTTGGAAGACAAAAAGAGATGATGAGACTAAACTAGATTTTCTGAAACGATTAGAAAAATTAAGAAACCCATCCTCTATATTGAGTAAAGTTGATGATTTTGTAAAAAAAGAAGAAGAAGAAGAAGAAAAAAAAATTGTTTCTGCATCGAAGGCGGCGCGCGAGGGGCGAGTGTGGCATGTTCCACGCCGCAACAATCTTAGAAGCAAAGGTGACCCAGCAGCACCTAAAGAACCATTATTTGATGAATCACAAGACAATACTGTTCTACAGTATGACAACGCAATGTTAGGATTGGAGAATTCAGATGAGCCCGAGCGTCCTCGGGCTCGCAGGCTTCGTTCCCGTATGCTTCGTCACGCAGCACGTCAACAAAATCAACGACTCGGTAGAGGTGGTTTTTTGAATCCACCACAAGATACTTTGTTTTATAAATCTATGGAAGATGCAAGGGAATATAGAAATAAATTAGAAAATGAGAAGCTTAAATTATTTATTGATAAAGATTTTTTTGAAAAACAACTTTCAGGGCATTCGGAGAAAATTGATAATCCAGAACAAAATTCATTATTATGGTATTTATGGCCTTCTAAAATTGATAATCCAGAATATTCACAAAAATTAAAACAAATTGACGAACTAAATAGAGAGTATGACTCTGCAGTGATTATGTTTGAAGATGCTGATGAAAATTGGAATAAATATTTAGAAATTGACAAAAATGAAGAATTAAAGAAATGGATTGATAAAGAAGCGAAGAAACACCTTTGGAACAAGGAGGATATGGATAATTTTGTTATTACCAGTCACCCGTATGTGAATGCGTCTGGTACAAAAAAATGATATAACATATTTGAATATTACTTTAAAAGGACTTTTTGAAAAATGGACTGCGTAGAACGATACAATTGTTTCCAAGAGCATTTGGTTTCGAAAATATATGAAAAAACATATGAGACGCCATTTAAAAATAAACCAGATGTGTTAATTCTAAAAAAAATGTTTAATGGTGAATTGGGAAAACATCCCCTGACTGGATATAAGAGATTAAAATACGACCTTAAAAATAGTGTGTATTTGAAATCATATAAACATGTATTTGAAACCGACGGCGTCGGGCTCGGCGTCCGGGGTAAACCATGTGTATATGTAAAAAATGTTATCGAATATTTGTTAGATGATACTATTAAATTTGTTAAAGCATGGATTCTTGGTAAACCAGAGTTAATTGAATATTTTATTAGAGCTGATTATGATTATAAAAAAATGCAATATGAATACAAGGCTGCAGATCCACCTGGACCTGGACTCCGATGGCCTTGGCAGCGACAGCGGACCGTCATTTCACGCGCGCATCCTGTATACGGCGGGCGTGACCGCTGGACGGTGCGTGAGTTCCCAGCCACCTCGGCTCATGATGAAGAGAGTATCCGCGCCATTTCTATTTTACTTATTAAAATGTATATTGTTTCACAGCGAACCAAGTACAACGACTATAATACTATATTATCTGTTGGCTTGAACTCAGATTTAATTGGTAGCACGGAGCGCGTCACGCGGAGGACCGCCGAACTGCGGCGCCGCGGAATTAAGCCCCGCGGGGTAATGTATTATTTCAAATATAGAAATTGTTTAATGCAAATGTTACAATATTTTCCAAACGCCGAGCTCTTCGCCGCGTTCGCGAACGGTGTGTATTCTTATGAGCAGTTATTTCATACATATCTATTTTGTCTTGATACTAAACATATTTCCAGGAGTTACATTCATATGTACGATACTAGTGCTAGGTGTTTACAAAGATTAAAATTTGAATTCGGTAATTCTCGATGTGGAATGTTGGAAACTATAAACGAACTATTAAAAAAACTTCATAATACGAAATACGCTAATACATACACGTTATTATCATGTTTACCAGAAGATATTGTGAAAAATATTGGTGAATATTTTGTGTGTCCAAAATTAGATTATGGTGAACTATCATATTATATGCATCAAATTTACATTTCGTGATAAATAGAACTATTTTGTGTGGAATAGCCAAAAATTAAATCCATTATCATCTTGCCATAATGACCAATTTCCACATACTTTTGGCACTACTTCTATGAAATAATTTTTATTTGTATCACTTGCAACTCGACTTCCGCGTGAAACACTTTCAGTTTCCTTTAATGTGTAATTTTTTTTATTGAAATTAACAATACATCCGATATTGTTAGAATTGTCTGCAATTTTAAACATTTCTTCAGCAGTATATACATAAAAATTTGTCATTCAAATTTATATTATGTATTCTATGTTTATATTATAACATTCTGTTTATCAAATAAAGGTGCCCTTTCTCCGAAGCAGATAAGTAATGGACACAGTAAGTATAATAAACAAGTTTTTGGACCACAATAATATTCTTCAACTACTTGATCCGCATAAAGTGGTGTCACCCCTCTTGTTACCGACTTTTCAACAGGCTTAGGCTGATTAATTAGTAAAGTCATAGTTATTATATGTGTTAAATTTTTAAATAAAAACCTTTCAACATAATTATGAGTTTATATGAATATTATATTTCATTGCCAGATGAATTAATAGATGAGATTCTGAGTTATGGTGACATTGAATCGCGCTTAAAAATGAATTCCGTTATTATACAGATAAATTATTACTCAAAAGAATTTGATTATCATCGAAATAGAAATAGATTTAGCCCATTTTATCAATGTCCAAAAACAAAATATCCTCAATTTGCATTTAGACAAATTGAAAACAAAAAAGATTTAGATAGTTGTCTCCACAGATTTAAGACAACAAAATTATAACTGAATATTACGTAAATCATAATCTGGATTACCTGAGAATGATGGGTGTATTACTTTAATATTATCAACATTCATATCATTAGTTAAAGAATAATAAATATTAATGCCCTCTGGTGTTAAAAACTTATTCCAGGGCTTCTCCAATTGAAATGCGACACCTCCTGATTCTTGTTCCATTTTTTTATTTAACAATTCTAGTTGTTTGAAAAAAGGTGTATTTTTTATATCACGAATATCACCGGGTCTTTGTAATTGAAATATAAACTGTTCATTTTGTTTTAACATGTATATAGCAATACCTTGAATTGTAAACAATATTCTCCAATCTTTTGGTAAAGGAGGATCCGCGTTTGGCCCTCTTCTATACGCTTCTGCAGCATTGTGAATTGAGGGACTGCGTGTTGCGAAACGACTTATAGGTGGTCTAGGTAAATCTCTATGTGAAACAGATGGGCTTGATGTTTCGAAACGGTTTGGAACTGGTCTGGCGATATCACTATGCGGAGTACTAGCTCTAAATACTGCAGGTCCATACAATCCCCCTTCGGGTAAAGAGCCAAAAGAGCCAACAGAGCCAAAAGAGCCTAAAGAATTTAAAGAACCCATTGAATTCCCTCTACGCGGCTCTGTGACCGGGGACGCTCCATCTTCAGAAAAATTATCTAATGAAGAAGGTGGACTGTTATCCATACCGCCGCGTTTAGTGCGACGCGGGCGCCTTGCGCCGCTTCGGGTTTTCTTGGTTTTCTTGCTTTTTCTGTTTTTTTTGTATTTAATATTTTTACCCATTATTAGGTTATAATATTTTTAAAATATATTTTTTAAAAATAATTTGAATTTTCTACAGGCGGCTGCGGCGTTTCCGGTTGTTCTTTTTAGATAATTTAATTGAGAATGTTATTATTAGACTAATTATTCCTATTATAGAGGCTAATGCTAATAAAACAATTATAAAAAAGGCTAAATATGTCGCTTTATCCACAGTGATAAGAACCATATGTTATTAAATATTTTATTAAATATTTTTTTTTAATATATATGTAATGGGAAACATATATGACTATATCTTTTTGTACACTTTGTATTCAATGTTCGTATTAATTTGGCTGGGAATTTTAGGTATTGGTACATTTGCTCCAAAATATTTGGATTCTGTACAAACATTTCTAAAACTTTATATTGGAATTATTTTATTTGCTAGATTTAACCCATTGACTTATAAAGACAGACCTTTTAGAGAATTCGATCGCAGAATTGTTTTCACATGTTCAATTTTTTTGCTTTTAACAACAGCAGTAGGGGTAGCATTAAAAAGACATATTAAAAAAAAAGCAGGACCATTGGTAGATAAAAGTCTTACTGAAATAAAAAGTACAATCGGTATTGAATCTTAAAAATATTATATAAATGAAAATATTACTAATTACTACTAATATAACAAAAAGTTATATTCATCCGATTGCTTGGATCGTACAGTGGTTAGTACCCCAGTTTGTGTTTAGCAAACTGCTATCAAACTGCACTGGAAACCTGAGTTCGATTCTCAGTCCAAGCTCTCGTTATTTAAGGGGGCGTAGTTCAATCTGGTAGAATACTTGATTCCAGGATATATGGAAATTCCAAGTGGTTGTCCGTTCAAATCGGATCGTCCTCATTTAGCAACTTATTGTTGCTCTTTTATGTATAATTACTTTTCAGATGAATGATACTGATAAGCTAATTTACTATTCTCTTGCGGAGTTACCCATTCAATATTATAAAGTTTACAATTAGCTCTGTTGTGATCTTTATGGTTTACAAATGATTTACCATAATAATTTGGTAGAAATACTTGAGCAACGAGACGATGAATTTGGTAAGTTGCACCGTCTCCAGAGGCAGAACCAATACCAACACACTTATAACCAGATATATGAAGATGTCCTCTCAAAAATTGGTTATTTTTTATCTTTTTTATTCGACCATAATTTGAAATTTTATATCCAGTATATCCTTTTATCAGTTCTTTTGGTATATTTTTCCAAATTTCATTTTCAAATATTTTTTCTTCCGATGTATCATATATCCATTTAAATCCATAAGCCTTATTGCGTTTATTTAAACAAACATCTGATATATGGCAACTTGCTTTTTTACTTCCTTTATTTTCGAATACCCAATCTTCAGCATCGCGTAAGGTTTTATAATATTCTAATTTTTTCCCATCAAGAGAACATCTCCAAACTGCGCGCGATCCCCTTAACCGAGTAACCTCTTTTGATGGTTTTTTGCTATGATTATTTTGTTCGGATATTGTTGCCCATTCAAGATTTTCAACTCTATTATCAGTTCTATTATGATTAATATGATTTACAGTAGACTTATTTTGTGGATTTGGAATAAATGATAATGCAATTACACGATGACCCAACATATGACAGCTCTTTCCCTCATCATTAATTAAAGTTAATTTAACATATCCACAGCATTTTGCTTTAAGAGACATTTCTTTATTCATATATTTCGACCAAATTTTTCCAGTATTTGAAACTTTATATTTTGAAAACCCCTCTAATTCTGTCCAAATCTCCGACATATTATGTTAATATATGGTTCAAATCTTATAATATATTTAAGAGTTATTTATTCTTGTCCACATTGTTTCCCTTCGTTGATCGAGCACGTGCCGTCTTTCCATTTACATTTATACATTTGGCCTTCGCCTTCAATTACATATGCCTTTTTGCATTCATCTTTAGTGTCCTGTTTATTACACTTAACAACCTCCTCTCGGGGGTTATTCCCGCTTACACAATTGTTGTACGGCCCATTCTTCTTATCCCTTTTCTTACTCTTCTTATTCTTTTTACGCCTTTTCCCGCCGAAAGATTCCTTTACACTGGATACGCCAAAAACGACACCCAATACAATTAAAACGAGAAGGCTAAGACCTAAATAGTAAAACATGGTTTTATCACTTTTTGACATTTTTGATAACATTGTATAATTTATTATGATATTTTTTATCTAATTCTCTCCAAGCCTCAGACATATTATGTTAATATATGGTTCAAATCTTATAATATATTTAAGAGACATTTCTTTATTGAAGCTTCTGGTGTACAAGATCTATTCGCAAGAGGTCGGGTAAACTGCACCGTTTTGTATATCAGTCTTACACCAGTCTTTGCGGGAATTTTTGTCCTCGCCGGCTGGGCGCGCCTTTACACAACACTTTGTCATCTTCTTGCGCTTAATCTTTCTTTGTCGTTTCCAGAAACCCCCGAAAGATTCCTTTACACTGGATACGCCAAAAACGACACCCAATACAATTAAAACGAGAAGGCTAAGACCTAAATAGTAAAACATTGTTTTATCACTTTTTGACATTTTTGATAACATTGTATGATTTATTATAATATTTTATTGTGGTCCGCCTCCATGATTTATAATGCGAATAAAGATAATATAAAGCTTAATTATAAATATTAAAATAATCCAATTGAGGATTCACCTAACATAAAGGCTTAGTGGTCTAGTGGTATGATTCCTGCTTTGGGACCGCTTTATGTGGCTAAATTGCAGGAGGCCCAGGGTTCGATTCCCTGCTGAGCCCGTTTTAAAAATAAAACTTAATGAAATTATATTTCATTTTATATCAATTGGTTTTGATTAAATATCTCTATATGATGGTTAGACCGCTTGTATTAACTATAGTCTCTGCGTCATAATCAATAACATCTTCGTCTATATCATATGTACCACTCGCACCTGCTAGTTGTCCTGAACTTTCAAGTTTACATCCATAAAGTCTCATATATCCCACTTTAGCAAACGCTGCACCAGTTGAATTCCCAGATACAGTATGATCTACTACAAATGTAATTGTTTTGTAAAGTTTTGTAGAATTAATATTATAAGTTGTTCCGTTATCACTTCCCATATCACCACTATTAGTATAAATCCATTCGTGAGGAACATAAGTTGAGGTTGAATTGAGAGGGAACATTCCATTCGTATCCCATTCACTTGGTTGAACTATACGTGTAAACACTCTAAGATATTCTAATGAAGTTATATCAGGTGCTGGATTTGGTGAATTGTTTTTACCGTCCCAAAATCCTTCAAATGAGGTTAGATAAAGCTGATATTGTGAATATAATGGGGCATTCCCGTTTGATGACCCCCATTCACCTCTATCTAAAAATTGTTGCCATGTTTGATGTGTCTCCGCGCCATGTGGTGTCTCGAGGAGGGTACATTGTTTTTGATCAATCCAAAATTGCTGAGCGGTCGAGACTGTTCCATTCAAATAATTCTTAATATCTATTGTCCACACAATCTTAACTTTTTTATATTGATATGAGCTATCAACGAAATCAGAACCAGTAGCATTCCATTTAGCACTAAAATGCCCGGCACTTCCCGCTATATACGTGTAAATACCATTACCATATTGCTGTATACGAAATCCACTATGTACCTGATCATATGAATTTCCTAAATTCGAGCAATGCGAACAAATGATATCATTGCACTTGGAAAAGTCACTGTCCCAGGCACTAAGTTGGATATCGAACATAAAGGTAAGTTGTTGTTTGTCGAAACGAGAACCTTGTGCAAAATATTTATAACTAATTAGTCTTCTACTATACAACATAGTATTATCCGTATCATTGCCAATTTCCGAACTATTATTAAAGTCAGAGGGAGTACCTCCCCGATGATATGCTACTGGAGCACGAGTATTATCTTGATCATCCATACTTCCATATAATGACCATCCTCTTACTCGTTTCCAAAAAGTACCATCATGTGTAGATTTTATATTTACCGATTTGAGTTGAATAGGAGTCGGGAAAGTAAGTTGATTCCAATAGGTGTGTCTAGAACGGTCGTGACGATTAGTATATTCTCCAAGACCGTAATAAAGTAATGGATCATTACCCCCATAACCTAACATAGTGGCCATACCGTAATTTCCTGCCCACCAGTAACCATTTCCTTCGTTGGGATACCAACCGTATTCCGGTGTAAACATATGGTCAAGTGTGCCGTTGGTTGCGCCTGAGATCGTATGGCTATCCCAGCCTTGTACTATTTTGAATTCTGTTCCTGCACTATCGGTGAAAAATCCTACTCGAACTGGATTATTTTTGCCATTGGTAGTACCGTAAGGTGTGCCACTTGCTGGTTGTGTAACAGTAATTCCGGACGGATTTGCTAGCCAAGATGCTAATGTGTTGGAGCCCGTCATTGCTTGGCCGGACGAAGTATTAATTAGTTCTACATCGCTTGATAATGTATATCCCGGTGTATTTATTGTAAAGTAAAATGGATCTGAATTCTTAAATTCAGAATTGGAATGACCGGATGCACCATTACCATAATTTGTAAAATTTGTCACACTGGATACATCCCAATCAGAAATATCTTGATTGAAAGCTGATGCGTCTTTAAACATATTGGCCATCTGTGTCACGCTGGATACATCCCAACCATCAGCACCAATAGTTATATTATCAAAACCGATTCCTTTTGTGAAACTATATGGCGTGCCGGGGACACCAGTATTAGTGTTGTAATAATTAATCAAATCACTTTGAGATGCTATAGTAGGATTATAAGGTATACCAATATCTCCCGCCCATTGATATTTAGATGAATTATTCACATATGAACCATTTAAGTCCCATTTTACCATTTTATGGAAATTATGATATGAGGTATCGATAAAAACACCAATAACAGTGTTATCACTTGGGTCATATGCCCAATAATTTATGCCTGTCTGTCCGTCATTTGAGACGACTACACCATAATTTGCTGGCAAATCATTTCCTGTTCCAAAATTAACTCCACCAAGAGGTTGATTGAAAGCAGTTGCTCCGCAAAACATGTAAGTCATTGCAGTGACATTGGATACATCCCATTCAGAAATATCTTGATTAAAAGGTGTATTCAAGAAAAGGCCTCCAAGATGAGTCGCATTTGGAAAAGTCCAAGCACTAATGTTTTGATTAAAACTCGTATCCTGAAACAGATCCATCCCATCTACTAAACTGGCTAGATTCCAGTTCTTAATATTATCAGAGCCACCATTATTAAATGAAGACGCATATCTAAACATTCTCAACATAGTTGTCACATTAGATACATCCCAGTTTCCTAAATCCTCGTCAAAGGAGTTATAAGATTGGAATAAGTAGCTCATATCTGTGACTTGAGACACATCCCAAGTACTTATGTGACCATATATTGCTGTCGCATTTGTTGAATTAGTTGTCCAATCACTTACAGCAGTGGCTATATTCGATTGAGTAATT
>PBQX02000091.1:0-5770 GCA_002725175.2 Paracoccaceae bacterium | reverse complement strand
TTAAAAATCTTAAACCAGCTTCTCTTACAGCTGAAGCATGTACGAATACATCTTTTTCTTTATCTTCACGCTCAATGAAACCATAACCTTTTTTGCCACTGAACCATTTTACTTTACCTTTTAGACTCATATTACTCTTTCTTTTATTGTTATTAACTTAAGCTATTATTTAGCTTGGACATTAGTTATTAGATTTTAATATCTATTGCAAGCTAAATGAAATGTGTGTTTTTACCATTATTGGTGTGGTGGCCTTGGTTTGAATCGCACAAACGACACATACCTTTTCAGGGTACTGCTCTACTACTGAGCTACAAAGCCATAATATATTAAAATCTAAAAGTAATCCTGCCTTTAGTCAAATCGTAAGGGGTCATTTCAACCAAGACTTGATCACCGGCTAAGACTCTTATTCTATTCTTTCTTAATTTTCCAGCTGTATGGGCTAAAACTTCGTGATTATTTTCAAGCTTAACCCTAAACATAGCGTTAGGTAGCAGTTCTGTAACCTTGCCTTTAAATTCTAGTTTCTCTTGTTTAGTCAAATTTTTTACCTTCTCTTAATCCTGACTTTAATAGAATTAGCATGACCATGTAAATTCTCATATTTTGACAAAGTTATAACGGATGGCCCTAATCTTTCAATACCTCTTTTGGTCATTCTAATTACAGACTGTCTTTTTAAAAAATCATAAACTGACAAACCAGAAGAAAATTTTGCTGTTCCAGAAGTTGGAAGAACGTGGTTAGGTCCCGCAAGATAGTCTCCAACGGCCTCTGGTGAATAGGCTCCTAAAAAAACGGAACCTACATTATTAACTGATTTTAAATAAATATCTGGTTTTTTTGTATATATTTCTAAATGTTCAGGGGAAATTTTATTTACAATTTCAGATACTTCTCTTGGGTTTCTTGCCAAAATTACAAGGCCAAATTTTCCAAGACTACTTGATGCTATTTTTCTTTTAGGTAAAAATTTTAATTGTATTTCTAAAAATTTTTTTACCTTAAAAATTATATCTTTACTGTTAGTAACTAGTATGGATTGAGACATTTCATCGTGCTCCGATTGAGCAATTAGATCTGCTGAAATCCATTCCGGATTAGAATATTTATCTGCAATTATTGTTACTTCCGAAGGTCCAGCAAACATATCAATGCCCGTTTCTCCAGAAATTTCTTTTTTTGCTAATGAAACATATTCATTTCCTGGGCCTACAATTTTATCTACTTTGGTAACAGTTTTAGTCCCAAAAGCAAAAGCTGCTATTGCCTGTGCACCGCCCAATTTAAAAATCTTTTTTACTTTACATTTTTTAGCGGCATATAATATTCCAGGATTAGCTTTATTATTTAGGGATGGAACGGTCATAAAAATTTCTCTTACCCCTGCAATCATCGCTGGTATGCAATTCATTAAAACAGAGCTTGGATAACTAGCTTTTCCACCAGGAACATAAACACCAACTTTATCTATTGGTTTAGATCTGTAGGAAAATACATTGTCGTACTTGTCTTTAATTTTAAAACCTTTAAATTTTTGTTTTTTGTGAAAATTTACAATTCTACTAAAAGCAAGATCAATAGAACTTTTGACCCTTGGATCTAGATTTTTAATATTTTTCTTTATTTCAGAGTTTGAAAAAAATAATTTATTTCTATTCAATTTTTTTAAACTATTAAACTTTTTCTCATATTTAATCAGAGAATTGTCTTTCCCTTTTCTTATATCTTTCACAATTCTTTTAACAGTTTTAGTTTTGGAATCAGAATATTTTCTTCTTAAGTTCAAATAATATTCAAACTTGTTTTGAAAATTTCTGGATTTTGTATCTAATGTTCTAATCATTAAAAGGATCGTGTTTTGGTTTGTTTTTTGTCTCCCAAGGATCACTGATATCCTCGAGAAAACATTCTATCACTTCTGAATTTAATTTAATCAATATATTGCCTGCAAAATTTAATTTTATTTCGTAATTTTTATCAGACAAAATTTTAGTTTCAATTGCTAAAAAATCTAGAAAACGATCTATATTCTTTTGATTTAAATTCTTTGAATAAACATTGGTCACATTTTCAAACTTAAGAACAGATAATACCCTTTTGTTTCTTCTAAAAACTCCCTTTTCTATGTCCTCCCACATAAATCTATTAAATTGAATCAAGAATATTCTATTTTTTTTTAAATGTGCAATATTTTTTACTTGTGTAATCGAATCTTGTAAATGCGCAGATATAACCTTTAGATCTTCCTCGGAAGTCGCATTTAGTTTTAAACTCTTTTTACTCATCAGCTAATGGATTCTGGAAATGTTTGCTCCACATTTTTTTAGTTTTTTTTCCAACCATTCATAACCTCTGTCTAAATGATAAACTCTATTAATAACGGTTCTATTTTTTGCAATTAATCCTGCTAAAACCAAACTCACTGAAGCTCTCAAATCAGTTGCCATGACTTCGGCTCCATTTAATTCTTGAGGACCGTCTATTATGGACAGATTGCCTGTCACTTTTATTTTTGCCCCCATTCTATTTAGCTCTGGAACATGCATAAACCTGTTTTCAAAAATATTTTCTCTAATTTTTGAAACTCCTTTTGCTTTTATCATCAAAACCATTATTTGTGCTTGAAGATCGGTAGGAAAACCCGGATATGGTTCTGTATTAATTGAGATAGGTCTTATTTTTTTCGAATGAAAAACTGTTATTTCATTCTTCTTAACTTTTAAATTAATTCCCATTTTTTTTAAAACTATTAATTCTTTTTTTAAAATTTTTGATTCTATTCCGGTAATTTTAAGTCTCTTGCTAACCAATGCTCCTGCAATAATAAAAGTTCCCGCTTCTATTCTATCGAACATAACTGTATGGTTTGCAGATTTTAATTTTTGATTTCCTATAATTTTAATTTTCCTTTTGTTGATCCAAAATATTTTTACTCCCATTTTTTTTAAAAAATCTGTTAAATTTTTTATCTCTGGTTCACATGCACAATTTTTTATGTATGTGATTCCCTTTGCGTAGCTTGCGGCTATAATTACATTTTCTGTTGCGCCAACCGATATTGAAGGTAACGTTATTTTTGTTCCAACAAGTCCTTTTTTTGCTTCTGCCAAGATATATCCATTTTTAATTTTAATGCGTGCTCCTAATTTTTTTAATCCAAAAAGATGAATGTCAACTGGCCTAGTTCCAATTGCGCAACCTCCTGGCAAAGACACTTTGGCTTTCCCAAACTTGGCTAGAAGAGGTCCTAAAACGATTACACCCGCTCTCATTGTTTTAAGTAAATTGTAGGGAGCTATTGTTTTAAATTTTCTTTTATTATTATTTATTAGAAATTTTTTTTTTTTTAAATTAATTTTTATATCAGACCCCATATGCCTTAGAAGTTCTGACATTGTAATAACGTCTTTAACTACAGGCACATTGTTTATTTCTATTTTTTTATCACTAAGTATCGAGGCTGCCAGAATTGGCAGGGTGGCATTTTTTGAACCAGATATTTTAACAATGCCTGATAAAGTTTTTTTTCCTTTAACAATTAGTTTCTGCATCAATTAAACTTTGGGAAGCGTAACACCTTTTTGTTTCATGTATTTACCTTTTCTTTTGGAGTATGTCACTTCAGGTTTTTCATTTCCTTTAATAAAAACAAACTGAGCAGCACCTTCGTTAGCATAAATCTTGGCAGGAAGTGGTGTGCTATTCGAAAATTCTAATGTAACATGACCTTCCCACCCTGGTTCCAATGGTGTTACGTTAACTATGATGCCACATCTTGCGTATGTAGACTTTCCTAAACAGATCACAATTACATTCTCGGGAATTTTGAAATATTCCACCGTTCTAGCCAAAGCAAAGGAGTTTGGGGGTATTACACAAACTTTTGATTTCTTGGATACAAAACCATCTTTTTTAAAATTTTTTGGGTCCACTGTTGTAGAGTTTACGTTTGTAAAAATTTTAAAATCATCAGAAACTCTCGCATCATAACCGTACGACGAAAGACCATAGGATATTTTTCCTTTTCTTGTTTGTTTTGAAACAAACGGAGAAATCATTTTATGATTTTTCACCATTTTTTTTATCCATCTATCTGATAAAACGCTCATTTTTTTAATTCTTTTTTCTTTTATATTTATTTTTAAATTCTTTTCTTTTTTTTAAATTAACTTTTAAAGCCAAACCTTTCCTGGAAAGAGATTTCTCTTTTTTTGAAAAAACTTTCATTTAAACTAATTCTTATTTGGATCCGTTAAGTCTTCTAAGGTAATGGTTTTCTGAATATCGTGCATTTTTTCAGACTCTTCAATTGTTGACTTAGATCCCTTTCTGGCTCTTTTTTGCTCTAGACGCGCTTTTCTCTTTGCTTCTTTCTTCATAGCTTTTTCGCCTCTAGTTGATTTATAATCGTAATGAATACCCATTTTTGCACCATATTTTTTAGTAATGTTTTACTTTGAAGAATCCAATTATGCAAGCCTCTACTGCAAAAGCTTGTAAATAACCTCTAATAAAAATGTAAAATGCAATATTCTATTTAAACTAGAAAAATTTTTTTAAATCTTTTTCTATTGTTTGAAATGGAGCATCCCAGTTATCGATTTTTTTCGATCTGTATAGAGTAACGTTGTCATACCACCTTGAACTATTCTCGTCTAAAAACCATCTCCAATCACTGATGCAAGGAAGAGGGATCCATGTATTTTTTTCCAGTGTTGCAGACACATGGGCAACGGAAGTGTCTGCGGTAATAACCAAATCAAGATTTTTTATAATTTCTATACTGTCTATAAAGGCCTTGTCTGAACTATCTATATCGGGAAAATATATTAAATTTTTCTTATTTGAAATTTCTTTTAATTCGCTTTCATTAATTGATTTTTGCAAAACTATAAAATTAAAATCAAAATTAGAGGCTAGTTGGATAAAATGCTTCATAGGAATATCTTTGGCTGATAGAGATGTTAAAGAATTTATACCAATCTTGGGTCCTTTGTATTTTTTGAGTTTTAAACTCCATTTCTCTTCTGCTTCTTTATTTTTTTGAAAGAAATTTACTGGTTTGCAGAAAAGATCATCATCTCTCAAAAAAACTTTTAATAAACTAAGTAAATGATTGTGATAGTCGTGAGGAGGGATTGTGTCTCCTTCAGAGATAATTTTAAAAATTTTTTTATCAAAAAAATGTGAAAACTTTTTGCTTTTAACATATAAAATAATCTCAACTTTATATTTTTTTTGTAATAAGTATAAATATCTAGTAAATTGAATTAAGTCTCCAATTCCTTGTTCTGCGATCACGAATAACTTCTTATTATCAAGACTTTCTCCGTCCCATACTTTGCTTCTTAAATTTAGCTTAGAATAGCTAATATAATCTGAAAATGACTTGCTTTTTTTTCTCCACTCATATTCTTCAAAGCCTTCTTCGAATTTTTCTAACATTAGGAGCTGCGTACTATAATTTACATGTCCATCTACATAGTCTTTATTTTTCTCTATAGCACTTTTATAAGACTTTAAGGCATCATTAAAATTTCCATTGTTTTTATAGGCAAGAGCTAAATTGTTATGAGCTAAAAAGTTTTCAGGATTGATTTCAACTGATTTTTTAAAAGCAGAAATTGCTTTTTCAAATTTGTCCTGTAGGGAATATATATTCCCTATATTATACATAGAAAAATTATTTTTTGGATTTATTTCAAAAGACTTTTCATAAAACTTTATAGCTTCTTCAAAAAATTTTTGATCGTGAAATAATTTT
>PBQX02000053.1:0-5566 GCA_002725175.2 Paracoccaceae bacterium | reverse complement strand
TTGGATTGGGATTAGCAATTTTCTACCCCTTAACTAAACGCTTCTTTGCTATACCTCAATTTTTCTTAGGACTGGCATTCTCTTGGGGAATCATCATGGTTTCTGCGGTTGAGCTAAACAAAATAAATACCGTTTCATTGGTATTATTTGCTTCCTGTTTCTTCTGGATACTTGCATACGACACTGCTTATGCAATGAGCGATAAAGAGGATGACATAAAAGTTGGTTTACGTTCTTCAGCTCTAACTTTTGGAAATAAAGTAGTACATTTTTTTATATCTTTTCATCTTATTTCGCTAGGCATTTGGTCTTTGCTTGGGTATGAATTAAATATGCACCCTTTATTCTATTTATCCAGCTTAGCTTGGCTGGCTTTAATCATTTATCAATATGGACTAGTCAGAAACTACGATAGACATAAATGTTTTTTAGCTTTTAAAAGTAATAATTGGGTAGGTTTTTCATTATTTATTGGCTCTTTGTTAGGTACAAACTTATGAAAATAGAGTTTATCAATTCTATTAATGAAATTAAGAAAGAAGAATGGAATTCGATTGTCAATTCAGACTATCCTTTTTTAAAATTTGAATTTCTTGAATCTCTTGAAAGACATAAATGTGTTTCTGAAGAAAGAGGATGGAGTCCATTTCATGCCATAGTCTCAGAAGACAATAAAAAACTTGCCATTATGCCTATGTATATTAAGACTGACTCTCAAGGAGAATTTGTTTTTGATTGGTCCTGGGCTGATGCCTTTTACCGAAATGGAGTTAATTACTACCCGAAATTAGTATGCTCTATTCCATACACTCCCGCTAGCGGCCCAAGATTATCGGTTGCTGAAAAAGGTAGAACTCAAGAAATCATTGAGAATTTATATTCTGCTTTAAAGGAGATCTCAGAAGAATTAGATTTTTCTAGTGTTCATATTTTGTTAGCTGAGGGAGAAGAAATAAAATCTTTCTCTAATTCAGGTTTTAGCGTTCGTAGTAGCTATTCTTTCCATTGGTTTAATAACGAATACAAAGATTTTGATCATTTCTTGCAAGATATGACTTCAAGGCAAAGAAAAAATATTAAGAAAGAAAGAGATAAGATATCTCAACAAGGCATCTCTATGAAGAAAATACAAGGAAAAGACATCACAGAAGAGATGTTGGTAGTTTTTTATCAATTCTACCAACTCACTTACATGAAAAGAGGCATGCAAGGGTATTTAAATTATGATTTCTTTAAAGAGATAACTAAATTAATTCCAGAAAATATTTTATTAGTTATGGCTCAAGATCAAGAAGGAGGTTATGTAGCGGGTGCACTTAATTTTTACGATTCAAAAAAACTTTATGGTAGATATTGGGGCTGTTTTGAAGATTTTGATTCTCTTCATTTTGAAACTTGTTATTACCAAGGCGTAGAGTTCTGTATAGACAATAAATTAACTTGCTTTGATCCCGGGGTTCAGGGAGAGCATAAAATAAAAAGAGGTTTTTGTCCTATTGAGACATATTCTGCCCACTGGATAAAAGATGAAAGGTTCAGAGAAGCTATAGATGATTTTCTAGTCAGGGAGAAAGCGCATGTAAAAAATTATAATGATGACCGAAAAGCTTTATTGCCATTCAAAAAAGAAATAACAGCAAAGCTATATGGAAGATAAAAATATATTAAACGAACGGAACCTGAAGAAAGCTTTTAGTTATTTGATCGAAAAGGAACCGCTATTTAAGTCTGTACTTGAAGAGAAAAATTATGAGATAAAACTTTTTAACAAAAGAAAAGGGTTTGAAGGCCTTGTTAGTTTGATAGTAGATCAGCAACTCTCTGTGGCATCTGCAAAGGCAATCTTTAATAGGATAAAAGAATTAGTGAAGCCCTTTACAGCTGAAAACTTTATTAAAGTAAGTGAAACTAAACTTAAGGGGGCGGGTCTAAGTTCGCAAAAAATTAACTACTGTAAAGGTATTGCAAATCAAATAATTGTTGGAGACTTAAATTTAAAGAGTCTTGAAAAAAAGAAAGATTCTGAAGTAATTGAAGAGTTGGTCAAAATAAAAGGTGTGGGGGAGTGGACAGCTAAATGCTATTTACTTGCCTGCCTAAAAAGAATTGATGTCTGGCCGGCTGCAGATTTAGGTTTAATGATAGCAATACAAAAATTAATGGCTATGGAGGAAAGGCCGAAACAGTTGACAATAGAAGAAATAGCTGAAACCTGGTCACCCTATCGTTCAGTTGCTGCGTTATTATTATGGTCTACGCATGATAAAGAATAGATATCAAGCTCGAAAAAGATCTAGGAAAAGTCTTAACGACTTAATTCGTTTATATGAAATTAACTATTTAAAATTAATTAAACTTTTGCCTATTGATAAAATCAATGAGGAATTTAATTTTTTTATACCTGAAGGTGTAAATAATTCTGAAATAAGAATTTCTATAAATAGAAAATCTCTCCACACTTCAGAATTGACTTTACGTAAGTCTAATTTATTAAGGTATATGGAAGATACTAAAATGGAAATCTTTGTCTACCATGACGCTAGGATGGCTGAGGTGAGAAGATTTAATGGCAAAAGGCAATTCTGGTTAAGGAATAAATATCCTAATAAGAATATGCTTACTAAAGACGAAAAATTTCAATGGAATATATTCCTTTCTGAATTTCTAAGCCACTCTGAGGTACATGGGCTAAGTGCCCTAGAAAATATGCACTAAAATAGTGCTTCTGCACTTATTAGATTCATTTCAATATAAAATACCTATTTTTTTGCACAATTAATGTCCAAAAAACAACTTTTGCGTGGTAATATATTTTTTTATTTAATAAGAATGGAGAATATAAATGAATAAATATGAATATATATGGCTTGATGGATTTCAGCCTGAGCCCTCTTTAAGAAGTAAGGTCAAAGTAACTGACGGGGAGCCGCCAGAATGGTCTTTTGATGGATCGTCTACACAACAAGCAGAAGGAGGGAGTTCTGACTGCCTATTGTTGCCCGTAGAACAATATGAGAACCCAACTAATGATGGGTCTCTAGTAATGTGTCAAGTTCACACCGGAGAACATGAAGTTCACCCTTCTAATACTAGAGCAGCCGCTGAGGCAGTAGTAACTGATGAATGGTGGTTTGGTTTTGAGCAAGAGTATTTCTTTACGGACAATAAAGGAAATCCTTTAGGATGGGAAGAAGGAACTCCTAGACCTCAAGGAGACTACTACTGTGGTGTAGGGAGCAATAATGTGGTTGGAAGAGAAATATCTGATGCACATTTAGATGCTTGTTTAGATGCTGGTATTGAATTAACAGGAACAAACGCAGAGGTAGCTCTTGGGCAATGGGAATATCAATGCCTGGGTAAAGGAATAAAAGCCGGTGATGACCTTTGGGTTAGCCGCTATTTACTACACAAAGTAGCTGAAGAATTTGGTGTTTGTGTGAATATTCATCCTAAACCTAAAACTGGTGACTGGAACGGATCTGGAATGCATACAAATTTTTCAAACGAAGAAATGCGTTCATCTGGATCAGAAGAACTCTTTAACTCTATGTGTGAAAAGCTTGGTGCAGTTCATGATGAAGGCATTGCCTCCTATGGATCAGACAATGATATGAGATTAACTGGAAAGCATGAGACTCAAAGCATAAACCAATTTTCTTATGGAGTTAGCGATAGAGGAGCTAGTATTAGGATTCCTATTTATACTGTTGAGCATAATTGGAATGGTTATCTTGAAGATAGAAGACCAGCATCAAACGCAGACCCTTACAAGATAATTACCCATATAGTTGGAACCCTGACAGCGTAATTTTGTATTATTCTTTGTTTAATATCTGGAGGTTATAGCCCTCCAGATATTTACTCCGTGGATTCATTCAATAAAACATATTTATCTGATCTCAATACAGGAATAATCATTCTTGATCGTTCTTTGGAGATTTTATCTATTAACTCTTCAGCCTTATCTTTTCTTGATACCAGCGAAATGTCAGCTATAGGGAGTAAGATTGATGAAGTTTTTTATGAAGAACCTGATAGTTTTAAAAACTTCAAGAACTCATTAAAAGAACATAGAGGTTTTACTAAGATAGACGCTCTTCTTCATTTAAAGAAAGGGAAAAAGGTTTTATGCGACTACAGCATTCATCCAATACTGGAAGACTCACAAGATGGCCTGTTAATTGAAATAATTAATAAAGAAGCCTCTTCGGAGCTAATTGAAAGATACAGGATGCAATCTAACCAACAAATCTCTCAAGATTTTGTTAGAGGAATGGCCCACGAAATAAAAAACCCCTTAAGCGGAATAAGAGGATCTGCTCAGCTTTTGAGTAATAAACTTAAAGATATTCAACAAATGGAATACACAGATATTATTATCAAGCAAACGGATAGACTGACTGCACTGGTTGACAGCATTTTAGGACCTAATCAGAAGCCAGACTTCAAATGGCAAAATATTCATTACCCAATTGAAAATGTAATTAATTTGATTGAAAAAGAATCGACGTACAAAAATATTAAAGTTCTTAAAGATTTCGATCCTAGTATTCCTGAACTGTTTATAGATAGTTACCTAATAGAAAACAGTATTCTTAATTTAGTTAAAAATGCCAGAGATGCACTAAAGGAATCTAATACTGCATCTCCTAAGATTGAAATAGTAACCCGTATTTCTCATGGCGAGATAATTGAGAAAGATAGAACAGCAACTGTTTGTAAAATATCTGTTATCGATAATGGACCAGGGATTTCAGAAGAAATCAGAGATTCTATCTTCTTTCCTATGATCACAGGAAAAGACAAAGGTACTGGATTGGGTCTCTCCATAACACAAGGAATAATCTCTCAACATAAAGGAAATATTCACTACAACAGCAAGCCAAATAAGACAGAATTCTTTATAAATATACCTATAATGACTTCAGAAGAAGAGGTTATAAAAATAGCAAATGGATAAAGGCGGTATCTGGGTAGTTGATGACGACGAGTCTATTAGGTGGGTTCTAGAAAGAGGTCTATCTGAAAATGGAATAGAAGTTAAAACCTTTGATTCTGCCAGCAAGGTTATAAAAAAATTAGAAACTGAAAACCCTAGTCTAATCCTCACTGACATAAAAATGCCTGGTAAAAGTGGAATTGACCTACTTGATGAGGTTAGAGAACTTAGACCTGAAATTCCTATTATTATTATGACTGCCCATTCTGATCTACAGAGTGCCGTAGAGTCCTATGAACATGGTGCGTGGGAATATCTTCCCAAACCTTTTGATATTGAAGAAGCAGTCTCTATGGTCCAAAGAGCAACCTCGAAAGATACCTCAGAAATAGAAGAGGACTCTGAATCACGAGCAGAAATAATTGGCGAAGCCCCAGCGATGCAAGAAGTATTTAGAGCAATAGGCAAACTTTCTAACTCAATCTCTACTGTTCTGCTAATGGGACAATCAGGAACAGGTAAAGAGCTAGTAGCTAATGCTTTATTTCAGCATAGCCCTAGAAAAGACAATGCATTTATTGCATTAAATATGGCTGATATTCCTAAAGATCTATTAGAAGCAGA
>PBQX02000089.1:0-5891 GCA_002725175.2 Paracoccaceae bacterium | reverse complement strand
ATTATGTCAAATCTGGCACTCGGAAACAAGATAAAGAAATTCGTAAAGCTTCTTTGTATGGAGTGATGGGAGGGCAAGTTAATGTAACAGACGGTCAGTACGTATATATGAGAGCTACAACAACAGAAGATAACAAACCTCTTTATGATTACACTCTAATGCCAACCCACATGAAAAATAGATTTTCTCCAAGAGAATTACAGGAATGGGAGAAAGTAGAAGGATTTGGCTTCATGAAAGGCTGTAAAGTTATGCAGATCCCTACAAGATCCTTCCCTATCTTTTCTGAAAAAGATAACCCTTTAGGGAGAGGTAGAACAGCAACCTTATTGTTCGACGTCAAGAATGATCCAGGTCAAACTAAGCCTTTAAATGATGTGAATATAGAAAAACGGATGATTGAGTTGATGATCAGAGAAATGGCAAGGAATGAATGTCCTTCAGAGCAATACATCCGCTTAGGTTTACCAGAGCCTAAAAGACTAGGCAAAGGACATGGAGACGAGTTGATAGATATGCCTTCTGATAAGGAGATTGAAGACTCATGTGTTTTAGATAAAGCTCAAGGCATTGAATCGGCCGAACATGGGGCTGAGGGTTTTCCTAAAATGCCTTTTAAAGATATATTTTGGGAAGGTGAAAAGACCTTAAGATCAACAGTTTTCCCAGATAATTTAAAATTAAGACCAGGGTATTTAATCAGCCAACCAGAGAAATCTGAAGAATAGACCTACCTATTAGCTTTTTTGGTCTAAAATGAGAGTATATGGAATCTTTTAATAAATTTTTTGAAGAATGGTATTTAGTTCTGTATGGACTTTTGTTCTGGGGAAGTATATTTGGTGCCTGTCTATTTTATGCTTTAGGAGCAAGCCTTCTTGTTTCTTCTATAGGTTATTTATTGGGTTTTCTTTTTGGTTTGCAAGCAAAACGTAAAGGATGGGGATGGATAACTTAGATACTAGTATTAAAGATCTATCTATAGAAGCTGAGAGAAAATTAGCGCGAACTTTTATGGGAAGAATTGAATGGGAGATGATTCTTATTGGTCTTGGTCAATTTACTGTATGGCTCACGACATGGGTTTTGGTCATTCAAGGATTTGTCCCTTTATGGCTTGGAAGTATTGTAGTGATCTTGTCTACGTGTTGTGCTTATTTACCTTCTCACGCTGGTCAACATGGCCATTTATCAGGAGGAAGGAAAAATTTAAAATGGTTAGACACTTTAGTTAGCCACATAACTTTAATCCCACTTTCTCAATCTCATGATATTTTAAAAGCCACTCACTTAAAGCATCATGCTCACACCAACGACCCTGATAGAGACCCTGACTATTTCCATACTCACGTAAATAATTGGTTTGAATGTGCTAAAAATATAAATGATCAATATAGTCCTAATGGAAGGATAATTGGAATTATTGAGAAACTCTCAGAAGAAGACCCTAAATTCTCAGAAACTTTAGAAAAAGGCTCAGCTGTAACTCTTATTTATTATGTAGCGAATATAGTGTTGGCTATATTTTTTCCTTTGGAAACATTATTGCTTTGGTGGATACCTAAGCGAATTGCTACCTGTTATTTAGGAATTGTATTTTCTTACCAGCCTCATGCGGGGCTTGAACCGGGCAGATATAAAGACACAAGGTTTTGGACAAATAAAATACCTAGATTCTTCAATCATTCTATGCAAATTCATACCATGCACCATATGTATCCTCGCATCTGTCATTATGACGAACCTAAAGCCATTGAAGCCTTAAAGCCATATATGATAGAAAGGGGAATGCCAGGGGCAGAATATATCCCTGAAAGAATAATTTGGAATCCGTTAACATATATAAAAGGAGCTAACCGTGGATGATAAACAGAAAATAGAACAAGGCGTTCAGTTGTATTTCGATAGCATGTACGAATCAAGTGCAGAGAAAGTGCGCCAAGCATTTTATGAAAATGCAATGATCACAGGTTATATGGAAACTGGTTTAGCTGAAATGACTACGGATCAATTTGCTAAATTCGTTGAAGGTCAACAGCCCTCTCCGAAAGAGAAAGGTGATGAGGTTCTTCTAGAGATACTGTCTTGTGAAATAGCAGGAGAAACTGCTTGCGTTAGGGTAAGAGACGGATATATAGGCCATGTTTTTGTAGATACTCTTTCTTTTCTAAAAAAGGACGACGAATGGAGAATTTACAATAAATTATTTCACGTAGAGTCTTAGAGTTTTTATTATGAGTTTAGAGGTTTCTAGGTTATCTGCTGCTCTTGGAGCAGAAATAACCAATGTGGATTTAGCGAAGGTAACTGAAGCTGAAGTAGAAGAAATAAGAAGTCTCTTAAATGAACATAAAGTAATCTTTTTCCCTGGACAAAAGATTAGCATGGATGAACATGTTGATTTCGGGTCTAAATTTGGTGAACTGGAAGGTCATCCCAATCTAAAAAAGAATAACTCCCATAGTCATCCAAAAGTATTTGAGTTAGTTGCTTCTGAAGGTGGTATAGCCGATGAATGGCATACCGATATCACTTTTCAAGACCAACCAGCTCTCATGTCAGTCTTACATATGGTTAAGTGCCCTGAAATAGGGGGAGATACTATGTGGAGCAGTTTATCTGCAGCTTATGACGCTCTCTCTGACCCTTTAAAGGATCTTTGTGATGGTTTAACAGCTCTTCATGACGCAAGACCTCATGGAAAGCCTGAAAAAACAGCTATTCACCCAGTAGTTCGAACTCACCCTGAAACTGGAAAGAAAATTCTTTACGTTAATGAACACTTCACTCGAAGGATTGTAGAAATGAGTATGGATGAGAGTGATATGTTGCTGTCTCATTTAACCAAATGGGTCACTAGACCGGAATTCACAGTTAGGTACAACTGGACAGAAGGAACCATCGCTATGTGGGACAATAGATCCACGCAACATTATGTTGTTAATGATTTCAAAGACGAGAGGATCATCCAAAGAGTGACAATCATGGGAGATGTGGTTGAAGCTTCGTCCAATCCTAGATGGGAACCTGCTCTAAGAGAAGGGTTTTCAGCTGTCACTACTCATGACAAACAGCTAATCACTCATCTAAAAGAAAAAGGTAAAGCTTAAATTCCAATTTCAAATTCTATAACTGGGTTTTGCTTAGGTGCAGTTAGTGCATTCTGTACTTCAAATTGTAGATTTAGGCTTTCTAATTTCTCTAAAGTTTTTATATTTAAAATAACAGACCCTTTTTTGGGCACCACAATAAAATCATCGCTATCAGAAAAATTTACTTCGGATAGATTTTTTAGTGACATATCTGAAGAAGAGTTATTGGATAACTCTACTTTAAGTATATTCGTACCTCTTCTATAGCCGTCTGATTCAGCAGTCAGTATAGATTCTAGCAAGGGCATAAGGTCATCATTTCTACCAATCAGTCTATCCTTGTAAACAACGACAGTTCTTCTATCAAACAAAGCTTCTCTTATAGATTCTTCGGTTCTTCTTTTCGCAAATATCAAGGTAACAGGTCTATGTTCGTTTTTATAAGCGTCGTAGTCCCATTCTATTAAGTTATGAACATCGGATGTTCCTATAAGTGCTAAGTTATTATCTAGAGCTATTTGGAATGCCTCTTCTGAGTAGGTATCAGTATTCACTATTTCTATGCCGTGCATTAAATCTTTGGTTATGAAATCTTTATGCATATCAGAGAGTCTAGCGACACCATCTGGAGCTTGGGAACCCCACATGGGGTGATTCCAAAAAACAAATGCTCCTTGTTTTTTAGCTTCTAATAACGCATCAATAGCTGGCCAAAGATTACCAAGTGCATACTTCTCAATTACTACCATTTCCTCTTTACTTAAGTTCATCTCTTTAGCCCTTTCATCGATAAGTCCTTTCGCTTCAGGAAGACGGTCTTTGTTCATATTGAAAAGTTTATTAGCGTCTTCAATAAAAACTGCATTCATGTGCCCAGGAGGCATTTCTCGGGTTATTTCAGAGCCCGATATAACAATCAAGTCAGTTCCTTCGGATGCCTTCTTAGCTTCTAAGTAGGCGGCGTTTCTATCTTCATTAGGTAAGAAATTAGTATGCGGCTGGTATTCAAGATGTTCAGTGATCGCCAAAACATCAATAGTATCTTTCTCTGCTTCAGATACCCTAATATTAGGCCACACATGTCCGTCAGAAAAAACTGAATGCGTGTGTAAATCGGACGAGATAGTTAAATATTCCTTCGTGTCAGGAAAAGAAATTGATCTATCGGGGCCCGATGCATAGCCTCCAACGCTACCATGAGCGTAAATAAAATTAGAGGAGAGCAGTAGAATTAGAAGTGGGAGAAGATTTCTTAAGAATAAAAACATTTTTATCTCCTTACAAAATTTGCAATACTCATAGCTGTCTCGTCGCTAACTTCAGGGCAACCCAAGAATATCTCTGTACCGTGAATCGTGCCCATTACTTGTCTGCACTGTGCTTCTACGTCTGCTTCTCTTAATAGACGGTAGAAGTTAACTCCTTCATCCCTTAAAGGGTCGCATTCATTAACAATGATGTAAGTCCTAGGTAAGCCTTTTACGTCATCTACGCTACAAAACCCTGGCCAAGCTAAGGGGTTCTTTTTATTAAACTCTTCTATGCCATAAACAATAGCACCGTGAGAAACACCTGAAGAACTATGCAAAGAAAGAAGAAGTCCTTCATTTTCAACAGAAGAAGGATTCTCTGGAAGAGGCCAAACTCCGGCGATATAAGGGCATATTGGGTACATTCCTGTGATCAAATTTAGAAGCCCTTCTTGTTTAAGTCTTAGAGTGGTTGCGATGGTTAGATTTCCTCCACCACTTTCACCCGCTATGACTATTTTTTCGGGATTTATATTTAAGTCGCCACTATTCGCATGAACCCATTTTATGCCTGACACACAATCGTTTAACCCAGCAGGATAAGGTGCAACTTCTTCAGCAGAAGACGCCCAACGAGCATTTCTAAAGTCGACCATTGCAACGGCCACATTTTGTCTTGCTATGCATCTTCCCCAGGCTTGGTATAGTTCATCGAAGCAAGAAGACATTTCCATCCCCCCTCCGTGAATGTAGTAAACACAAGGAAGAATCTCGTCAGTGTCCGGTCTTATGTATTGAATTTTAATGGTATTACCATCGGGTTCAGATATAAATTCCTTTGTAACGGTGTTAAGTCCTTCGCTAGGTATTACATCTTTATAATGGGGTGCATTATTTATTTGATTCATTATTTCTTTACCCATCAGAGCTTCTTCAGTTTCCTCAAAAGCCATCATCTCTTCTCTAGTGGCGTGTTCGGTTAAAACTGAATCTACCTCTAGGATTCCGAAAACATCCTTGATTCTCTGATCTATTCTTGGATCTTCTGATATTTTGTTTGCCATAGTTATTTTCCTTTAAATATAGGTTCTTTTTTCTCTACAAAAGCTTTAGTAGCATTTCTGTGATCTTCAGTTTGTCCACAATGTATATGATGCGTTGCTTCCAAGTCTAGGCAGTCATCTACTTCACCATTCATAGCTCTATTTAGGTTTTCTTTCATGTATCGATAGGCTACCGCAGGACCATTAGCTAGTCTGTTAGCTATCTCCATTGTTTTGTCCATCAATTCTTCGGGTTCACAAATCCAGTTAGCGAGACCTAAATCTAAAGCTTCTTCAGCTGAAACCCTATCTGACAACATATACAGCTCCCTAGCTTTGGCTGAACCTATTAGTTGGGTCATAAAATAACTTCCACCATAGTCTCCAGAAAAACCTACTCTCGCAAAAGCAGTTGTCATGATTGCAGCTTTAGACATGACCCTCAAATCACATGCTAGCGCATAAGAAAGGCCTGCTCCTGCAGCAGCACCGGGTAAAGCCGCTAT
>PBQX02000062.1:0-16999 GCA_002725175.2 Paracoccaceae bacterium | reverse complement strand
GGAAATATGTCCATAATTTACAATAGCCCCCGAAGAATCATCAAACCAGTTATTCAATGCAGTTGATAGTTCGCTATCATCAAATTTATATTTAAAATAATTCCATTTATATATTCCTGATACATCAATAATAGCTTGAAACTCGTCACTCATAGATGTTGCATTTAATCCAAACTCGGTCCAATCGTTTACATTTTCAATATTCCAATTTGAAATGTCTTGATTGAAATATGTTGCGTCATTAAACATACTCACCATTGATGTCACACCGAACACATTCCAACTATTAAGAGGTTGATTGAAAATTGTTGCGTCACGAAACATCTCCATCATAATTGTCACACTTGATACATCCCAGCTATCTAGATGTTGATTAAAAGCATGACAACCAGCAAACATATTTTTCATACTTGTTACACTCGACACATCCCAGCTATCTAGAGGTTGATTAAAAATGTCACATCCATGGAACATGAGCTCTAAAGTATAGATTTTGGATACGTTCCAGCTATTAAGATTTTGATTGAAAGATTTACAATGACAAAACATCCAACTTATATCTGTTGCACTAGGGAAAACCCAATTATTAAGAGGGTAATTGAAAGCTCCGTTATTTATCATTCTAAACATCTCCTTAGTAGACTTGACACTGTATACATTCCAAGTATTAAGAGGTTGATTAAATGATTGATTATATTTAAACATGCCATTTAACCATTGTACACTGGATACATCCCAGCCATCTAGAGTTTGATTATAAGCGGTGTCGTTGAACATCAACGCCATATCTGTCACTTTAGATACATTCCAACTATTAAGAGGTTGATCATAATCGGTGTCGCGGAACATCCCCTTCATATTCGACACATTTGAAACATCCCAGTCACTAATATCACTGTTAAAAGCGGAGGATTCGAACATATATGACACATCTGTCACACTGGATACATTCCAACTATTAAGAGGGGGATTGAAAGCGTGTGCTTCTCTAAACAGACCATTCATATTGTTCACTTTAGATACATTCCAACCACCAATTGGTTGATTGAAAGCGTGTGCTTCATAAAACATTTGCTGCATTTGTGTTACGTTGGATACATCCCAACTAGAAATATCTTCGTTAAAAGTAAAATTATTTAAGAACAAATTATTCATATCTGTCACTTGTGAAACATCCCAATTGGTAATATGTCCATAATTTACAATAGCCCCCGAAGAATCATCATGCCAGTTATTCACGGCAGTTGATAGTTCACTATCATCAAATTTATATTTGAAATAATTCCATTTATATATTCCTAGTGAATCAGTAATAGCTTGAAACTCGTCACTCATAAGTGTTGCATTGCTACCAAAATTGGTCCAATCATTTACATTTTCAATATTCCAATTTGAAATGTCTTGATTGAAAGATGTTGCTCCCTTAAACATCCCCCACATAGTAGTAACACTAGACACGTCCCAATTATTAATACCAGTAGACCCACCATTGTTGAAAGGTGTGTTTGAGAACATAAAACTCATATATGTTACATTAGATACATCCCAGCCACTAATGTCTTGATTAAAACTACTTGCATTCACAAACATGTCTTGCGTTTTTGTTACACTAGATATATTCCAACTACCAATTGGTCGATTAAAAGCACTTGCGGATTGAAACATATATTTCATATCTTTCACACTTGATACATTCCAACTATCTAAATCTTTATCGAATGTTGTTGCGGATTTAAACATATAACTCATATCTACAACATTGGATACATCCCAACCACCGATGTCCTCGTTAAAGGATGAGGCATCATCAAACATACGGTACATACTCGTGACACTGGACACATCCCAGTCACTAATATCTTGATTGAACGAACTAGCCTTCATAAACATATCCGCCATATACGTTACCTTACTAACATTCCAACCACTGAGAGATTGGTCGAAGTCCTCGGCTTCCTTGAACATTGCACCCATACTTGTCACGGATTCCACATTCCAATCGCTGATATTTTGGTTAAATTTCTTGGCACCATTGAACATCCCTACCATATTCGTTACCTTGGAAACAGTCCATGATCCAATATTTGTGTTGAAAGCTGTATTATGGTAGAACATCCGTATCATATCCGACACATTTGAAACATCCCAGGCACTGATATCACTGTTAAAAGCGGACCCTTCGAACATATATGCCAGAGTTGTCACACGGGACACATTCCAACTATTAATAGAGAGATTGAAAGATCCTGCGTCATGAAACATATCAGCCATATTTGTCACACTGGAAACATCCCAATTACTTATGTCTACGTTGAAGGCAGAGGCGCTCTGGAACATTCTATACATATTAGTAACTTTGCTAACGTTCCAACTAGAAATATTTTGATTGAACGAACTAGCGCTCCTAAACATATCCCTCATAGACGTTACACTAGATACATCCCAAGCTGAAATATCTTCATTAAAAGTCCCTTTTCCACTAAATAATTCACTCATATCTTTGATTGCAGATACATTCCAATCGGAAATATTACCATAAATCAACTCTGCACTCGAAGAATCACTAATCCAATCATCTATAGCATCAGCTAAATCTGATTTTATCCGCCAAAGATAAGGATGTGGTTCTATTGAATTATCAAATGATTCATATAATTTATTAATTTCTGAAATATCTATAGCATGATCATATATTGCAGGTTGAGCAATATATCCAGGTAAACCTTTTTCGTGTGCCGATCCAAAATTAAATGTATATAGAGGGTCATTATCATGAACGCCGCGCGTCGACGATTCATCGGCGAAAGCCAATAATGTATTATCTATATATACCTCTCCGACACCAGCTCTATTAACATAAACAAAATGAGTCCATTTGGAAAAATGGGCGCTAATGTCGAAGGTGCCTACTGTCCAACTCGGAGCCGCAGGAGCTCCAGAACTCCAAAAATCTATAAGAACTTTTTTGTAGCCGCCCTGGCCTGCCTGCGGCCATATAATTATGAATAAATCGTTGCCGCCGCCGCCTTGGCAATGGGGGTCTAATCCACATAAATACAATCGATCATAGTTGTCCCCATGGTTTTCAAAACTTTCTTCAGTTATATATATCCAAAATGATAAAGACCAGTTGGAAGCATTTATTCCTACATCAGTAAGAATTCCACCCGCAGAATCACTTGGTCCCAATTTAATACCAGAAAGGGGGTCTGCATCTCCCAAAAAGAAATATTCATAACCGTTTGCCCTAGGGTCTATAGCATTACCATACGAAGTGCTATTTATATTGCTATTACTATAACCTCTATCTAAAATATTTCCATCACTTGTCGCTTCAATGTAAAAATGATTCGGAGTTGGATTATGTTCTGCATATAACTTTAATGCTTTTTGTTCAGATATTATAGTTTCATATATTTTGAAATAAGATATAGTTGAACCGGGATTCAATTTTGATAAAGTAAAATCGGAATATTTTAACGACGAACCACAAATAAATTCAGTAATTAATAGATTAGTAAATATTGGAGTATCTATATCATTTTCAGTACTAGACCAATCATCATAAGCAAACCCATTTATATATACTTTAAAATCCATACCATTGTCATCTAATGTCAAAACAATATGCGTAAATCTCGCCGCATTTTTGGGTATTCCGTTTGTGTGATATTTAACCGCGCCAGCGTCCTCGCCGGAGGCGTCCTCGCCGTCGCTCATTAAAAACATGATATTATTGTCGCGATTTGTAGTAGCAATTAATCCAGCATCGCCATTTCCAATTGAAAATAATGTTCCATTAACATCCAACTCATCCGCATTCATATCTTCAATTTTTACATATATTTCAACACTATAACCTCTATTAAAAGGATTACTAGGACTAATCGAAATAAAATCATTCTCATCATTACAAATCATTGGCGAACCTTCGAAAGAATATACTGGATTATAAGGATTTTCAAAGTTGTATAACACACCGATTTCAACTTGGCTTAATACTTTTTTATAACAAGAATTTTTCGCTAAATCCATAGCTCCACTTGACTTTTCGTTTCTTATATTACCCCCTATATAGAAATATGAATCATCATTACCGTTATATGTAGCTCCCGATACGTCGGGTAAATCCCTTGAATGTTCTTGAAGAATTGAATCAATATATAATGATATTCTATTGTTTGTATAGTCAAATGCCAAACAAAAATGATGCCAAATATTATCAATAAATTCAATAGATGGGACAGCATCTACTAGATCCCCAACGACGCCGCGGCTCCTGATTTGTAAACGTAAACTGTCGCCGACCGAACCAAGGAACATATAACCAGACTGATTGTTTGCTGATGAATATGTATCAATAATACGTATGCTGCCAGTGTCTAATGGATTAAATCGACACCACATTGACATCGTCCAATCTCTATTAAAAAATTCAGAACTAGCGCTATTTTCTATGTATACATAACCATTATCTACATCTGCTGTTCCTTGTCCAATTGCAATATAATCTAAATTACCAGTTATACTTTCACTAACTCCAGTACTAGCGGGTATAAGATTATAATCAATTCCGTTTATTACACTATTTGTGTATTTACCATCATGATAATAATTCAATACACTTTCTAATACATAATTGAGTTCACCAGAAAGCGAATATTGGTCATCAGATGGTTCCTGATTAAACAACATCATAGCATGAGAATATGGTGAGTGATTTACCCACACAAACCATCCATCTTGATTATGCGATGTATTATGACTGTATTTTATCTTTTTATAATATATTTCACCAACTGGTACGTATACATCTTCTGACCCTTTATTTAAATAAAAACTATTTGAAGAAGATAAGTCAGACCAACCATTCCCAGGGGAAACATCAGTAATAAATTCTGCATTATTATGATAAATATTTATCAAATCTACTTGACTACTGGGAATGTTGGCCGCATATTCCTTCGCCGAGCCCGCAATGTTACCCGAATCATTAACTCTGCACATTTTTAAAAGACCAAAATCATTATTATTATCAAAAGTTCTCTCTATATGTCTAAATCCAATTATATAACTCAATGTTGATGAATCCCATGTTGCAAAATCAACTGGATATTTGTCACTACCGAGCGATACACCTCCAATTGTACCAAAATTAAGTAGCCTAGCATTTTCACACACAGATACAATAAAAATATCATTTGATGAGTCTATATCTGGTATAATTTCAAGAGTTATTACATCAGAACTATTAAAATCGCTCATATTATTACCAGAATCATCTATTAGTGAAGAAAATCCGGTTGAATCTACAACGTCATCGGAGCTGTACCCGTCGTAATGACTAGTGCTTCCATTTATGTCTCCTTTAAAAATGGACAGTTCATCAGTTGTTGCATATATACCATGTCTTTCTACTAAATCATTATCCATCCATCCCCCACTTGTGTTAGCAAATCCGAAAGAATAAAATCTTTCACTTAATTGCAATATGGAGCGCAACACACTAATCTTAAAATAACCATTTGTACTTGTTTCAGATAAATAGCGTATGTTTCCTGAGACAAAACTTGGATCAGTCTCACTATCAATTGTTTCAGGTAATGCATTTGAAGGTAATATCCACTGTTTTAAATGGCCTGATAATATTTCTTCAATAGATTTAGCTAATGGTTGGGCCTCTTCATGTTCTGGCTCTGGTTCTGGCTGCGGCTCTGGTTGTGGCTCTGGCTCTGGTTGTGACTCTGGCTCTGGTTGTGGCTCTGGTTGTGGCTCTGGTTCTGGCTCAAAATAGCCGTTTATTAATTTATAATATTCTTTAGCAACAAACTCACAATTATGATTCACAAGCTTTATTCCAGACGAATCAATCTCAATATCATTGGACATACCTTGTTTAAATAAAGTAGTCCATGTATCATCAAATAATGAATTACGAACCGATGTATATAATAATATTCTGTTTTCATGTACAGAAATATCCCAATTGTTTGGTATATTTGTAATAAGTGATTTATCTATCATATCACGAAATACCAATTTAAATCCACATATTTTCATAGAATCATCCACGATTTTATATTCGGTTGTCGAATCAATTTGTCTCAAAAATACAAGAGTTTCTTCTTTAACTAATTCAACATTCTCATTATCTAAAACGTATTTTGCTAATAATTCTAAATCATCATATGTAATTCCAAACACTCCATCCAGGCGAGCGTTTTTTATGTCTCTAAATTTTTCTGGAGCTAAATGTTGACCCTCATTATCTAAATGAAGATATGACGCAAAAAATACTAGATCACGAAGGTCTACTACTTGGTTATTATCAACATCACCCAATATATCATCTAGTTCCATATGATAAATACAAATAAAATAATACTATCTTAAGTTACTAATTGAAACATATAATAATAATTAATGTGGAGTTGCTATTTGTTAATATCACAATCGCGTCACACATACATTGGTTCAACAACAGATGTGTTTCGTCGTCTAAGACAACATAATGGAGAATTAAGTTCTGGTGCAAAAAGAACTAGATCAAATAGGCCTTGGCGTTTATTGGCATATATTAATGTTGGTGAAAAAATATTAGCACTACAATTAGAATGGCAACTAAAAAAAGCAAGAGGGTTTAAAAAAAGATTAGAAAAATTTGTTAGTTTATCCGCAGAGAAAAACCTTAAACTAAATATTATGGAGTTTGCGTAGCGCGATAATTATATTTTTGTTATTAATGAGAATTACATATTTAATATTTTTATTAGTTATTTTATTATTATGTTTCATGCGCTGCGCCTGTAACGAAGCGTTCCTCGTCACATCCACACAGGCACCACCTGTCGAATTAGAATGGGATGTTATTTATGAACACAATAGTCCGTGGCAAAAAATTGAATTTCTTGAAAGAGAAGAGGACAATACTTTTGCACTTTTCTTAAATGATGAAATACAGGTCCACAGTAGTGAATATGAGCTTTCTCATTATTTGCAATGTTCATTACCAATTGAAAAATACAAACCAAAAAATATTTTAATATTGGGCGGTGGAGATTTAATAGCAGCATCTGTGTGTCTAAAATATCATTTTGTGGAGAGTGTACACCTCGTCGAGATCGACGCAGAAGTAGTTAAATTTGCTAAAGAAAATGATATTTTTAGAAAAATTACAAATGATGTTAGTCAAGATGAACGACTTACAATTAATATAGGTGATGCGATTGAATTTATAGAAAAAACACCTAATAATTATGATTTGATTATAGAAGATGTTGAAATTGATTTTACAACTCAAAAATCAAATATTAATATGGGTACATTTCTCAAAAATTGTCTACAAAAAACACAAGTATATTGTGGTAGTATACCCGGTCATCGCATAAAAGCAGATTCTCAAATTATGAAACAAGCAAAAAAAAGAGACGCATCATTTAAGACAATTCGTCGCGAAAAAGCAGAGCTTTTGCTCAATCAATTGCATTTTTCCAAACAAGATTTACATATCATTAAACCTTTTATTGACAAATCAACTATTAAAATATGTTCATATGACTATGGAAAAATATACGGAATTGAAGCTTATATATTAATATCGAAAAACTAATTCGATATCCAAATCCTTAGTTCCATATCTTTTAATAAACTCTATATTCTTTTCTTTATCTAATTCTTTACATGAAAATATATCAGCATAAATTGTGTTTGTCTCAGGATATGTATGCATGCTTACGTGAGACTCACAAAGCAAAGCTATACCAGAAATTCCACCTGGGTTTGTTTTACTATTTTTTTCAGTCTCAAACTTATGCATAATTGGTTCACTAATCATTGTCATAGTATTAAAACGTATCCATTCTATTAAAAACGACTTACCAAATATAATATTAGTCAACAATGGATTGGATATGTCCAATGATGCCTTTAATAATATATGGCTATGCATTACTAAATGAAACTTACTTTAGACCAGGGATTCAACGCAACTTTATTAAAAAAAATATTTTAACTTTATAATGTCAAGTGATACTACTCCTGTAGCTCTAGATCAACCTGCATCACAAGCCGCGAATGGAATAAAGGCATCAATTAACTCTATTTCTGAACAATATAAAGAAAATTATAAAGCATTTTCTTTGGGTTTACCAACTGCTTTTATATTAATTCCTCTATATATATTTTTATTATCTCCTACAGCTGATCGTGGTATATTTTTATTTGGTGCAATAATGAGTTCTATTATTGCATTAATATTTACTCCTGTTGGAAATCCAGACCATTTCCGAAGTAATTACCCGTCATTTCCAGGAATTGTTTTAGGTTATGTTGTTGGTTACTTAATGATGGAAAACATACTCTCATCAAAACTTGGTTCAATGTTATCAACAATTGTAATGGGAAGTATATTCGCTATATTACTATGTATAAGTATTTTTGATGAAAAAGAAGTATATTCACAAATATTAAATGTTGGTATTGGTTGGATAATAGGTATGGGTATTGGTATGATTTTTTCTTATTTTTCTGAAAAAGACAAAAAAGAGCGAAAACGCAACAAAGTTGCCGTCGAAGAGAGTTCGCTTACAAATAGTTAACAAATTCTAAATCATTTTCAACAAAAACATGTGGTATCATTTCAAAAATATTTTTTACTGTGAGTACATTAAAATCCTTTTTTTTGTCGGATATTTCAACAATTTTTTTTTCACGAATTATTTCGTCCAAATCCTTCTTATTATCAAAAGGAATTAACACTTTTGTTACACCAGCACTTAGTGCTCCCTGTAACTTAGATTGTAATCCACCTATCATTGTAACATTACCATTTAAATCAATTTCACCAGTCATTGCAATATCATTTCTTATAGCAATTCGAGATAATTGTGATAATATAGCCAATGTTATCGCTGCGCCAGCGGATGGACCATCTTTTGGAGTACTACATTCTGGTGTATGAACATGCAATGCAAACGAGTCGCGTGTGTCCTCGGGTGGGTTTGCGTCAGAACTCTTCTTAATCTTGAAACTATCTTTAACACTCATTGGTAATAGATTCCATGCAATTGTCCTAGCACATTTTATACTTTCTTTCATAACATCACCCTGACTACCAGTTAATATTAAATCTAAGAACGTATTACTATGTGTTCTAAATACTTCTATTGTTGTTAATCCACCAACACCACTAGTAGTTGCAAACAAACCATTTATTAATCCAACTCTTGGCTCACAATGTACTAACTTTCTATGTACTTTATCCTTTTTCTGAAGGACTTCGTCAATATACTTTTCTTTTATTTCATAAGGAAATTTATTGTTTGATTTCTTAGATATTAATTTTAAGTTAAATTCTCTTATTATTTCGTATAATAATTCTTTAAGTTTACGAACACCTGCTTCGTATGTATATGTTTCAATTAGGTATTTGCAAGTATTATTCTTTATTATTATATCTTTACTTGCAAATCCTACATTCTCTAATATACCCGGTAACAAATAATCATTTATTATTATAATTTTATCTGGGGTTGTTAAAGGTTTCGTTTTTATAATATGCATTCTATCACGTAATATAGGATCAATTAAACTTCTATCATTAAATGACATAATAATAATACTTTTTGATAAATCAAGGGGTATTCCTGAAAAATATCTATCTTCAAAGTGGTCATTTTGTGTGGAATCTGTTAAATGGGTTAATATACCTGTTATCTCTCGACCATGCTCAGTTCGACTTATCTTATCAACCTCATCAATATATATAATTGGATTTAAACATTTTGAACTGATAACAATATCTAATATTTTACCCCATGTAGATCCAACATAAGTAAAATTATGACCAACCAAAGTAGAGCCATTAGAACTTCCACCAAGAGCTATCATTCCAAATGGTCTTGGTGACCCATCCGTATCTATCAAACATTTGGATATTCCCATTTTTGCAAGAGTTGTCTTACCATTTCCAGGTGGACCTTCTATACCAATAATTGTACCATCTGTAGAACCGTTTACCCATTGGCCCACAAGTCTTTGAATTTCGTTTTTTGCTTCATTATGTCCATAACATACCGAATCAAGAGTATTTCTAATATTTTGAATATATGTTCTTTTTTCTATTTCATAATCGTCCCATCCTTTACATAACGTACATAATTCTTTATAAAGTGATTTCTTAGTAAAAAATTCGGTATGTTTACTTTTTTTTTCATTCACATGGTCATCAAATAATTTTAAAGACACAGAACGATGTGTTCTT
Source organism: Paracoccaceae bacterium (assembly GCA_002725175.2). Lineage (GTDB taxonomy): Bacteria > Pseudomonadota > Alphaproteobacteria > Rhodobacterales > Rhodobacteraceae > CACKLF01. Next base: position 6,738 of record PBQX02000062.1, on the reverse strand, counting down.
CTTTTTTGTAATGAACCATTTATTATAGATATTCTCTCATCATACATTGACGATGAACTGTTATCGGAACTATCATCCGATAGACTACTCGTTCTTGAATTTATATTATTCGCTATAGTCATCAAATTCGATAACAACATAGGCTTATGCTCATTTTCCGGATCAGATTTATTTTCTATTTCAAGTACCGATACACTTAACTCATCAGAATTAACCTTTTTCAAAATTGTCTTTAATTTTCTAATAAAATTATCAATATTATAGGAAGTATTTAATGATAATTTTTTTATATTTTTGTAATTATCATCTAATTCCATTTTCAATCTTAAACCATCTATTTTTATTTTAAACATAGCCAAACTATCAATAATTGAATGTGATTTGTATTTACCAAATGGTACCTTTAAAAATCCATCCAACCATTGTTGAGCTTTGCTACCCCCTTCTGGTGAATTTGCACTCTTTATTTTTTCATAAGCCTTTTCCTTCGCTTCATCAGATGCACTGCAAATTAATACCCGCTTCTCATAAGGTATCTTATCCATTGCATTTATACTTTTCATCTTTGAAGCCATTGCTCTATAAGAATACTCAAATTCCTTTTGAATACTCCAGTGCATATTACAATATAATTCATGTGCCATATGAGCCGATTGGTCTTCATTTAGAATAAAATCAAATAATATTGTCGCAATATATTTCGTATTATCATCATATAATAATAATAAAGTTAACATATATGACTTCAACTCTATATTACCACTCATAAAATGTGATATTAGTATATTTAAAGGCATGCATTTGTATTCCTTCGCGTTTGTATATGCCAAAGATACAGTACTTGAATTGTCCTCAGTATCTTTTCCTAATATATCATCTGTTCGCATTTGATCTATAAATTTTGTTCGAAAGTCTTTTGGTATATGTTTATTGGTCATTCTAGAACATAATTCATTGTATTTATCATTATAAAACTTGTATAATCTAGAACAATGTATTGAATCTCTTTTAAAACATCCATATAAAATATATTGTTCTTCTTCCAATATATTATCAAATATGATTTGAGTTTCTGAATCAATTACTTTAAAACGTATGTGTTCGTCTGGTGATTCTATTACATTATCTACATTATCATCACATGATTTAGAGAAGCGACGCGGAACAAAATTTTTCTCAACAAAATCAATTTTTTCTGCTAATATCGATTCTTGATATATTGGTATACACTTTTGCCATTCACCATTCGTAATCCAATTAAATAGTATTCGTACATCGGAACAACATATCACACCTAATAAATCATCGATTTTCATTTCACATTTTGTAATGGACAAGTGTCTATTTTTTATTGAAGATGTCCTATCAACCGATGTTGTTTGAATTACATTCTGTATATTATAAAGTTTGTTGGTATACATGTGATAAGATGTGGGAGATAGCTTCTTGATGGAAAATTGGCTATTTATATTATCAAGTATTGATATTACTACTTCATTACACTTGCTAATTCTTAAAAACAAGTATTTACTAGATTCTTTTAACGCTATAAAATGTCTCTGAAATAGACATATTCCATGCTGGTAGTCCATAACTAGTCTATTAATTAACCATTTTCTAAAATTTAAATTATAGATGTTATATTTACTACAGGTATTATACTATTTATCCTTAAAAGCGTATAAATGTATATATATAATTTAATATAATTTATATATGGCAAGTATTGTTTCGTCAAATGTTAAGAGATATACTCTATTTCCAATTGAACATGTTGATGTATGGACAATGTACAAAAAAGCAGTTGCAGCTTTTTGGACAGTCGAAGAAATAGATCTTTCGAAAGATATCCAAGATTGGGAGAAACTTAACAGCAATGAAAAACATTTTATTTCAATGGTATTGGCATTTTTTGCAGGAAGTGATGGTATTGTACTTGAAAATTTAGCAGAACGATTTATGCAAGATATTGATATACCTGAAGTTCGTTCATTTTATGCGTTTCAAACTGCATCCGAAACAATACATAGTGAAACATATTCACTTCTCATCGAAACATTAATCAAAGATAGTAATGAGAAAACAAAATTATTTGATGCTATTAATAATTTTGAGTGTATTAAGAAAAAGGCTGATTGGGCAATTAGATGGATTAATGATATGGATTCTAACTTTTCAAAACGTTTGATTGCTTTTGCTGCAGTTGAAGGAATCTTCTTCTCTGGAGCATTCTGTTCGATATTTTGGCTTAAAAAGCGTGGATTAATGCCTGGATTATCTTTAAGTAATGAATTTATTAGTAGAGATGAGGGAATGCATACAGAATTTGCAATATTAATTTATCATAAATTTGCAGAAAAATTACCAGAAACTGTAATACAAGAGATCATCATAGAAGCTGTTACAATTGAAAAAGAATTTATTACACAAGCGTTGCCGTGTAATCTTATTGGTATTAATGCAAAATCAATGTCCACTTATATTGAATTCGTAGCCGATAGATTACTAGTACAAATGGGGTGTTCAAAAGTATATAAGTCTCAGAATCCTTTTGCATTTATGGAGATGATCAGTATGGAAGGTAAAACAAACTTCTTTGAAAAACGAGTTTCTGAATATTCAAAAGCGAATATGCATACCAATGAACAAGTTAGTGCAATTAGAGAGTTTTCTATGGATGCCAACTTTTAAAAAAATGAATCACTTGTTTCAATTATATAATAAAAAAAATGAGGCCATTACTTAGTGATATTCTTGGTCTTATTGGTGCATTCTTTCTCATTATTAGATTGCTTCCTCTAATTCGTGAACAACTAACAGATCCTTCAAAAATCAATTTAACATTTATTTTATTAGAATTTATAGCATGCATATTTCTTGGAAGTTCTGCTTTTCTAATAAATTCTATACCTTTCATTATCGCTAATATTTTATCATTTATAAATCTGTCAATTATTTTATATGTTCAAACAAGGCTACGCATAAAGGCCACCGACGACTCCGCGGAGGTCAACACCGAAAAAGTCTAAATATTTATTTCCGCAATTACTGTAATCTTTTTATCATTTTGCTCAAATTTTTTACCAACTACGATCACTGAAATAATAGAATCTATTTCCGAATTCCTTACAAGTTCCCTTTTTTCTGGAGAATCACATAAATCTTCTGGTATTAATATTACCAATGGCGATTTATCATCATCTAAACGACCCAATAATCCAATTTTGTTTTTTGTTATAATTTTACACTTTAAAACTTTACCAGGATTCGGATTACAAAGCTTATATTCATACTTAACCTCCATACAATAATACAATTGCAACGATTCATGTGGAAATGATATATTACTTCTTTCTAACATCTTTAAACTACCCGGAATAACATATCCACTTCCAATACAACGACCCTCTAAATTACTTCTTAATTTAGATATCGCCATTCTATCTATAGATTTCTTAATTTCTTCATCATTGTTTGTACCAGATTGCAATTCTGATGAATTAAATCCAACACGAGTTGAATCTTGATTGATTGTACATATTGATGCAAGACTATTATCAACTAGAGCAGACATATTACTATATTAATTACATTTATAAATATAACATCATTTTTATACCATTTTATATGTACAGTCTTATTTAGAAGATAAGACTGCACATTCTTTTATGAATGTTATCAATATGGTCATATTCTCTATTAACCTATCCAATTTTTCAATACTAATATTTTTATCTGATAAATTACTTTTATTATCTTCTAAATAAGACTGCACTAGTTTGCTCTGAGCTGCCGAAGCTGACGCCAAGTCTTTATTTAATTTGTATATATCCGATAGTAAACCATTCGCAATTCGGATACGCTCTTGTAAGTTATCATCCATAAACAGTTATATAAAAATATTTTTAAGACATAACGCGAAGAATTAATCTACTGTAACCACTTTAGCAAGATTTCTAGGAAAATCTGGATTTAATCCTTTTTCAATAGACAATAAATATGCAATATACTGAAGTACTATAACAAATAATATATGACTATAATACTTATTTCGAGGTATTAGAATTCCACCGTATTTTTTTACTATTTCCTCATCATCACTAATAATTAATACGAAAGCACCTCTACTGCATACTTGATTATAAGTATTAATCATCGATTTTGAATCCTCTTTTGAAATAATTAAAATAACGGGAACATCATCCGATAACAAGGCAAAAGGACCATGTTTCAAACTTGCACCTGAAAATCCTTCTGCGTGAATATATGAAATTTCCTTAATTTTTAAACCTCCCTCATAACAAACACCTTCCATCATTCCACGCCCAAGTAAAAAAATACTTGGATGCAACAATTTTTTTATATACGGTTCTATTTTATTTTTCAAATTTTCCAATAATAACTTTATATTATTTGGTAACTTACGTAAATCTTCTAAATTGCGTTCATGTGAATTGCCTTCTAATTGAGAAAACCAAATAGATATCATTGACATCACAATAACTTGCGATGTAAATGACTTAGTCGATGCAACTCCTATTTCACGTCCAGCATTTAAATAACATCCACAATCTACCTCTCGAGAAATGAGTGAATCTACTACATTAACTACACCAATTATAATTATAGATTCATCATATTCTCGTATTTTTTGTATACACTGATACAAGTCACGAGTTTCTCCGGATTGAGATAACACTATCACACAACTTTTACCTTTTTTAGGAATATCGTGTATATCGAATTCACAACCATTTATAGATGTTACCGAAGTAAATGATTTTAATTTCTTAAAATTATGTGTAGATACCATTGACGCATAATAAGATGTTCCACAACCTATTATTATTAAGTGTTCTACATTTTCCAATTTTTTTTTATATCTTTCCAATCCACCAAAATGCACATTGTTTCCATTTATTCTTCCTCCTAAATTTATGGCCCGAATACAAGATTCGGGTTGTTCGTGTATTTCCTTCAATGTCCAATGTTCATAATTCATTTTGTCAGAATTTTTATTTTTTTGAATATCTGTTAAGGAATATACTTCATTTGTTTTAACATGCAGGCGATCCAGCCCGCACTCCGCAATACATATATCATTATTTTCTAAAGCATAAAAAGAATTGAATTTATTACAAAATCCAGATATTTCCGATGATACCATGAAAAGATTATTACTATATCCAACCACCAACGGGCTACCATGACGAGTACAAAACAACTTATTAATACCAAGAAATAATACTACAATTGCCCAGGTTCCATTCATTTTCTGAATACAGCTTTCTATCGATTTTAGAGGATCATCTGTGAATTCAGATGCAATTAAATTAGCAATAACCTCAGAATCCGTTTCTGAACTAAATATATATCCCTTTTCTTTTAAATCTTCTCTTAATTCTAGATAATTTTCTATAATTCCATTATGTACTATCATTACTTTTCCATCAGAACTCACATGAGGATGAGAATTTGATACAGTTTTACTACCATGTGTTGCCCATCTTGTATGACCAATTCCTATTTTTGCATTTTTAATTTCTTTTAACTCATCCATTGAATTAGTATTAATACTTTTAACAACTGAAAACTCGTTATTCGTGGAAACACCTATTCCAGCCGAGTCATATCCCCGATTTCTAAGTTCAATTAATCCATTAATTAATAAACTGGATATATCTTCATTATGTGATAATGATGCAATTATTCCACACATCTTATTAAAAATGCCTCTTAATTAATGAAAACTTTGTTATTAAATTTTTGGATTTTGTTTAAAAAGACTTTTTATTATTATAAAATGGTTTATATAAAGGTTTTAAAACAAAAAATCTTTGATATTAAGAATAAAAAAATTGTTAGTTTTTGCTTATTTAACGACACAAAGGCGATTTTAGATGAAAAGAGGCGTTATAACAGAAATAGAAATTATCAAAATGGAATATTTATGAATTATGTTCTATCAAAGAAATTCTATCCAGGATGGATTTGTAGATTTTATATTGATTCAACGGTTGAACCAGGCGTTTTATCTAAACTCGATAGTTTAGATCTTGAATATATTTATATAGAAACAGATATCAATAAAATGTCTTTGCGATTCCTGCCTTTTGATGATAAAAATGTAGATGTTTGGATAAGTAGAGACCTTGATAGTGCAGTGAATAGTAGAGAATCAACCGCAGTAGATGAATGGCTAAATGAACCTGAAAGTATACATGTTATGCATGATCATCCCGCTCATGATTTTAATATTTTAGGTGGTATGTTTGGAGCAAAAAATAAACATTTAGAATCATTTTATGATTTTTATTTGAAATTGTCTACCAGCACCCAAAACTCTCAAGAATACGGTATTGATTGTGATGTTTTGGACATATATGTTAAAAAATATTATGAAAATGACATAATGTTCCATGGTAATAAAGGAAGACCTTTCAAAACAAAATCACAATTTTCCCATTTTGTAGGTAGTCAATTTTGGTGGCCAAAATCAGAATGTACACGTATTTGTAATCGTGAAAAGGTTGATAACTTATATGACTATTTCAATAAAAATTAAGTCTTGTGCGTGCGCGTCGTCGACGCCGTATTGCCTTCGTCGAAGGCAATACTTTGGTTATTAAATTTTTGGATTTTGTTTTAAAAGACTTTTTATTATTATAAAATGGTTTATATAAAGGTTTTAAAACAAAAAATCTTTGATATTAAGAATAAAAAAATTGTTAGTTTTTG
>PBQX02000059.1:0-15655 GCA_002725175.2 Paracoccaceae bacterium | reverse complement strand
CCTTTTATAGTATTCTCAAAACCATTGCTTGCATTTATAATATTGGAATGTATATACTTATTAGATAGTGTTAAACCATTGTCTATAATTCCAGTAATATATGATGTTCCAGAAACATCTTCTGCGAATTTCATTGATCCACTTTCTGAAAATATTAAATTTGAACACGATTTTATGAGATTTTGTCCATCTCTATCAACAGTTATAGACAAATCGTATATAGAACCAGCATTAAGGATAGCAAAATCAGCAACAGCAAATTTTGGTGTACCTGGTAATATATCAAGCTTCTCAAAATCTATGTTTTCTAAACTTATGAGTCCTGGATAAAAATATAGGTTCGACATTATATATATAAAATATTTAATAATTATAATGTATAAAACAAGAAAGAATTTATCTAATAATAATAAAAAAAGAACAAAAAAAAAATCAAAAAGATTAATAGAAATATACAAAGATCCAGACACTGTTTGGGGAAAAAACAAAAAATTAGAAAACTTTTGGCATCAAATGGCTTCAGGTAATAAAATCATATTAGTATACAATGATGATAAAATAAAAACACATAATATGCCAAAAACCCGCAATGCGGCTTCCAAAAAATATAAAGAATGGCTAAATGATAATAACATAAAAGCGATTATTACATCAGCAATGTCAGTTGATACATATGAATCTTTATATAAAAGAGTAAAAAATAAATCTCCAGACGAAATTGTTAAGAATTATAAGAAATATTTAATACATGAAGAAGGGGAAAAAGTGTATTATTTATAATTTTATATCATTTTTAGTGGAACAGTATATTCAAATCATCTTTAATTTCCTTTGGCATTTTTGAATGAAAGTCAGATATTTTCTCACACTTTTCCTCAATAAATTTCTTCAATGGCTCATCAGCCATATACCATTTTTTATTTTCTTCAATAAACGTCATAAACTTTTCTATGTTTGGTTCATCCCAACTTCTTTCTCTTAAAAATACTTTTAATTCTTCACCGATTTTCGACGACTTCTTTTCATTACAGTCTTTACACGAAGGAGCTATATTAATAATATAGTTAGTTCCGTAGATATTGTGCTTTGAACGGCATGTTGGCATAATGTGTTCTTTGACTATGTCTTTTGAACTTAGTTCTTTCTTACACCAAAAACATTTATTTGGGTATTCGTCAATAGATGTAATTCTATAAAATTCATCAACTATTTCTGTAGGTATTGGGCGCATCTCCATTAAAAGATTCATCACCTGAATCACACATCCATTTCGCGATGACGTCACGCGAGATTTCAGATCATTCTTAATTTTATTACCTACATACCGCCTCTTTAAATACGCTTGCGCGTCATCGGCGGCTTTTTTCGCTTGTTTTCTATCTTCATCTTTAGAAACATTAGCCCAATATGTTTTGTAATCTGGATGATCTGGACATTTCTGCTTTGTATTATTATGACCCCATTCGCCGCATCCGCCACATCTACATTGCATTGTGTTGTGTTGTTCTTTGCTTTTGTCTAATTAATATTAATACCTTAGAACAAAATACTTGTCATTTTTTTGTATGCTCTTATAGCTATCACCTGGAGGTGCTGTCATTGTATACTATTTTAACATATTTTTGTATTTTCAATTAATTATACAGCATTTTGAGCTAGCATTTGAAGCCATCGGCTGTTTGTGTCATCTGGTGGGGTATTTATGCATTCTATTTTTTTTACAACAGGTGCGGGTGGTTCCGCGACATACTTACCACTACAATCGGTATAGTTTGCGGGACATTTATTTAAATCATCGTGGTAAAGTGGTGGTCCGAATGGAATATATCTAGTTTCTTTACATTTTGACTGTTCCATTTTATATGTTGCTAAATTTCCAGAAAAATCATGAATATATTTTGAAGATTCTTTTTTTGAAACGGCGGCGTCGGCACTTGTAGATATTCCTGTTTTCATCTGTGCCTCTGAGCAGCCGTTGCTGTCAGATTCTGTATTCTTTATCCATTGTTGTTGTACACATTTTAATTGATCATTTACATTCTCAATTCTATATGTAATTGGTTTATCTTCATTTGAAACATTGTTATTCATATCAAATTTTGTATTTGAATTAATAAAACATATTGGGATTTCTTCCATTTCATTCAATACAAAATCATATGTATAAAAATCTCCAGAAATACCAAATTCAGATTTATTAGATACACTTTTTAATTGTTCCAGAACTAAAACCAAATAAGGACTTGTGTTATCAATAATTAATGGGTCTATATATTCGTTAGACCACACACCTTGTTGATAAATTGGCATTTTCGTAGATTCAATAGAAAAGGTATTTCCACCAAAAACGATATTATATGTTTTTGCTGAAATGTCATTGAAAATTGTAGATATACCATCATTATTTTCAGAATATTTTGTTCCGTTTTTTTCATTATATGTATTCAATCCACTTTTTGGTACGAATAATTCAACATAATAATTGTCTTGTCTAATTATTAATACTGGTTTTTGTATAAAATCATAAGAACATAAATTATCATCGGCATAGCCTGGCCAATTAGGATCGCCAGCCGGATTTGCATTTGGGTCTTTACATCTGACTTCATAATCTGAAGGGACACATGCAGCACTGTTTTTATTAGGATAATCTGATGGGGCTTGTTTGTCTGGTAAGGCGCGCGAATCATCACACATCGCTTTGTATAAACCAGCGCCACATTTACTGTCATTATGACGATGTGTTTTCGAACTATCAAGTGCATTCACGTCGACTATATATTCACGATATTTGGGGTTAACGCAACCATATGGTAGCTCTTCAGGTTCTTCGTCTGTTTCACTTTCTGTAAAATCTGTTTTACATGAGCCGTCACTGTCCGTACTCGCGTTTGAGTCAGTTTCCCACTCACAAAATTGTTTATCTCCATTGTCTTTTCGAATATATCTACCACTATCTATGTTGCCTGAATTTCTATCACCGTGCGAAGTTTTACACTTTTTCCACGAATCTTTTCCGACGTCTTTACAGCTTTTAGCATTTTCATATTCGTAATAACATGTATTGTTTCTAAGTCGACCAGCCTTACGATCAGGATATAATTCATCACAAACACTATTATCGATACCTTCACCTCCAAATGATTCCAAGATTGTGTCTCCGCGAGACCGCAGTACAAAAAAAGCAATAATGCTAACTAAGAATGTTAAAACTAAGTATTTCGAAATTTCCATTATAAAATATAATATTTTTTTTCAACAGTAGCTGCGATTACTGGGCAAAGTGAGATAATATTTGTAGCCATCTATTATTGGTATCGTCTGTTATGGTTGTTTCACATTCCATTTTGGGAGTAGGTGGTGGTTCTGCTACATATTTGCCATTACAATCCGTATAATTTTTTGGACATTTACTTAAATCATCATCATAAATAGGATTACCAAAGGGAATATATTCAGTCTGTTTACACATGGGTGTTCCTGCAGAAGTATCCATTTTATATCTAGTCAAATTACCAGAAAAATCGTGTTTATATTTTTGACCTTCTAACATAGTAACCGCCGCGTCTGCACTAGCACTAACACCCTTTTTCATCATCGGGTCATTCAATGCACTCATGGCACATTCATTCTTATTTGATTTTGTTATCCATTGTTGTTGTACACACTTCAATTGATCATTCACATTCTCAATTCTATATGTCATTGGTTTATCTTCATTTGAAACATTATTATTCATATCAAATTTCGTGTTTGAATTTATAAAACACGTATTTATTGGCAAAGACACCATTTCATTAAAAACGAAATCATGCGTATAAAAATCTCCAGAAATACCAAATTCAGATTTATTAGCAACACTTTTAATTTCTTTTAAAATCAAAACCAAATGAATACTCGAGGCAGGCTGCGCAAGCGGCTGCGTATATTCATTAGACCACACGGCTTGTTTATATATTGGCATTTTTGCTGATTCAATAGTAAATGTTTTTCCACCAAAAACTATATTATAAGTGTTGGTGTTTATATCATTAAAAATAGAAGATATACCTTCTTCTTCTGGTGAATAATTTGTTCCATTTTTTTCGTTATATATATTTAATCCACTTTTTGGTATATAAACATTTGCAGTGTAATCATTTTGTCTTATAACTAGTAGTGGCTTTTCTATATTTTGTATTTTTTCAGGATACTTACAGTTAGAATTCATACTATAAATCGTGCCTTTACCAGACTCAAGAGCAGCATAATTAGATGCATCTGGATCAGTACATCCAATGTAAGTACACAAACTCTGCACATGATTCCATGTGCCAGCTCCTTTGTTATTATTTATTGATGTCATGCCCAGCAAGCCGCCTTGCTTATCGTACATTTTTTCCGCTTTCGACATATCACAAGCATCTGTCAATGCTTTAGCTGCTGGCGGTGGTGGTGGCGGCGGTGGTGGCGGTGGTGGCGGTGGCGGTGGCGGTGGCGGTGGAGGTGGCGGTGGGGCTGCGGTTTTTTTACATACTCCATAAAAAAGTTGATTTTTTTTGTTACTGGGCCAGTTTACATCAGGTGAATATTCTTCACACTTTAAGTCATCGCAACAGTCGTCGTTATTGTCACATACTTTGTTCTCACTCATGCACTTGTAATCATCATTGTCTTTACCTTTACATTGATGCTGACCTCCTACTCTTCCCTGATTGTCTTTCCCAATATGATCTGTCTGGTCTGGTCCATCCGAATCTGATGCGTCAGCTCCCTTATGTTTTGTAGTACATCTACCACGCGATTTATCCCAGTTACATTGAGCATAATATTTTCCACCATCACCCTCATAATTATTTCCTCTCTTTGCCTTATTACCATAACATCCTCTTCCTTGATTGCCACCCCATTGATTATGATAAGGTGTAAGATTTTTACAGGGCATATAATAGTTTTCACAATCACTTTCACCGGAAATATCGTGACAATCACTAATTTCACTTAATTTACTACAATCATTCGTTCTTTCATACCACCTTCCTTTAGATTTAAAACTTTCTACATTTCCTTGATCTGTGCGGCCCGCGGCGCGGCCGCCCAATATAAATAGTGTTGTAATAATGAAAATACAGAAAAAATAAATAATGTAATTACTTTCCATTAATAACTCATTTTTATTTTTTTGTATGTATTCTTAAACGAGCATTACTTTTAAGACGTCTTGAATAGTAGAAACTAATTTTACCTGGAAATTATCATTTAAAATATCAGGATGTTCATCAAGAATCTTTTGCAATGCTTTCGAATTATCTTTTGGACACAATACTTTTTTGCATCCAGCTGCTTTTGCTCCGAAAATTTTGCTTTCAAGTCCACCAATTTCCATAATACGCCCACAAAGATCAATTTCACCAGTAATTGCAATATCATTTTTAATTTCCCTTTTTGACATCAATGAATAAATTGCTGTTGTAATAGCTGCACCAGCACTCGGACCATCTTTTGGTACGCCACCTTCTGGACAGTGAATATGAATACCTTGATTACCAATATCTTTCCACGATTCTGTTAAACTCTTTCTCTCTTCATTTGTTAATAATGACCATGATAGTGTTTTACCCACATGCATACTCTCTTTCATAACATTCCCCTGATTACCTGTTAGTTGCAAATGTAGGTTTGTTTCACTAGGAAGCCATACTGCTTCAATCAATGTAATTCCACCAGTATCATTACAAGTTGCATATAATCCATTGATCTTACCAATAGTTGGTTGATTATGAACAGTGTCATGACGATATGGAATATGTGAATTCAAGATATCTTCTTCCAAAACATCTCTAGTAACGTCATATGGATATTCAACATTCTTTTCCGTTAATTGTCGTAAATTAATTTCACGCACAATTTCATAGCAGATTTTCTTAAGATTACGAACACCACCTTCATGTGTATAATTCTGAATAATCCACTCTAGAACATTATCATCAAACACAATATTATTCATTTTAATACCAACATCTTCCATAATGTTTTTAAGTAGAAACTTCTTTGAAATAATTACCTTTTCTGGTAAACGAAAACCACGCGTCTTTAGATGTGTAATACGATCCATTAAAACGGGATTAATAGCATCTCTGTCATTATATGAGAAGATAAAGATACACTGAGACAAATCAATGTTCATATCCGTAAAATATTTATCTCTAAAATGATGATTCTGAGAAGGGTCAATCAAATGAATCAATAGATTATTAATTTCATCACCCTTAGCAGTTCTACTAACTTTATCCAATTCATCCATATAAATAATCGGATTCATACATTTACTATTAATCAATACGTTCATGATCTGACCCCAACGTGATCCTTCATAAGTATAACCATGACCTTCCAGAAAACTGCCATCTTGAACACCACCCAATGGAATTGTTGCGAAAGGGCGACCTAATGCTTTTGCAAATCCCTTTTCAATCAATGTTGTTTTCCCATTACCCATTGGTCCTTCAATTCCTAAAACCAATCCTTTCGGTGATTTATTTGATACGTTCTGTGCAACAAACTGTAAAATTTGTTGTTTTGCTTTTTCATGACCATGAACTGCTTCATCCATACATTTCGCAGTATTCTTGATAAATTTCTTGATATCAGATTTTTTTGATTTCGAATTTACCTTACTTTGGACATAAATTCCATATGGAATACGCAGAGCTGCATTAACATATTCACGATATTTAGGACACTCATCCTCATTCTTATCAAGTGATTCCAAACGCTCAATAATGTCATTCTTACAATTCTGAGGAAGATTTGATAACATAATGCGATAAATTAAAGGGCAGGTAGAATGTTCTTTTGACTTTGAAATTTGTTCAACAATCTTTTTTTGTTCATCTTTCGATAATTTTTCAAAAGATTTAATTTGAGATTTAACAGATGAATACGGGCGTTGGTCGCGATTCTTTAGATATTCACGCAATGTCTTAACATCATCACTATTCGAATCATTGTTTTTAGACAATTTTCGACGTTTTGAACGACCTCTACCGGATTCGGATTTATCAGAATCAGAATCACTGGAATCCGAATCGGACTCAGATTCTGACACAGAACCCTCCTCGGACTCGGAGTCCGACTCAGATTCATCTTCATTATCCATTGCAGCATATACCTTATTAAAATCACTATCCTCACTATCCTCATCACTATCCTCATCACTATCTTCATCACTATCTTCATCACTATCCGTATCACTGTCAATGTGAGAAAGGACAGAACGCCGCTTCGAACGACCGCGTTTCTTCTTGGGAAGATGCGACCTCGAATCAGCATTAATAATACTTTTAATCATAATTTCGTGGTGTTTAATTTGTTCACTAATATATTCAAGAATATCATTATCATTTTTGTTATGTTTTTGCCACTTACACAAATCTTTTACAACATGTTTATGGACAGAAGCCATAACTGACTCAATATCTTTCTTTTCACGTTTACTTGTTACACCAGACTGACGAACCAGTGGCGATGACTTTTTTAATTTGTTAATAAATCCACGAAGCTTTTTTGGTGACTTGTGAAGATTGTTATGAATAACATTCTTACGTAAAGCTTTATAATATTCAATCATAATATGGCAAGTACCACAAAAAGATTCAGCAATTTCTCCAGACATCATTATTAATTTTGTATTTCTATATGTTTATATCCTTACACATAAATACGAATGTTCATTTTTTTGAATTAAAAAAAACTTATATTTTTGATTTTTGATTTTTTTTGTTTTTTCATTATTATTTTCTAAGTAATCGCTTTACGATAGTTTTTGATGTGTACGTGAATATAGCGCCACAAGTAACAGTATTTTCTTTTCGCCTGTCCCTGATTATGCCTTTTTTAACAAGCTGGCTAGCATTGCGGCCAATGCCATTGCGTCTTCTTTGGATTTTTTCTGATGTGCTTGACACCCCGCTACGACGCGGGCATGCACGTACAAATTCTAAACAAGATTCATCCTTCTTTAACATTGTTCTACAACAATAACCCAATGTCTTTTTGATAATATTTCTCGATCCGATTTTTACAAGAAAGTCGCCTGGAAATATTCCTTCTTCCTTTGCAAAATTACCATTTACAGATAATACTATCACATAATTATTTTTAATTCCTAACTCGAAACATTGTTTACCATCTAAAGATAGTAATGAAATTTTATCATTACATGTTGATTTAATATACCATTTGGATTTTTCGAAAATAAATATATTTATTGACATATTTTTTCATATAAATTCTTCAAATCCTCTTAATCATTTTCATAATACTAGAACACATATCATGTCATTTTTTTGTAAAATTTACCATGCATCGCGCCACCTGTATGCAACATAAGACCTTCGTATTTTTTATGTTTATTATAATTAAACACAATGTTACCCACACAATTAATTAAAAAGGGATGCATCGTATCATTTATATCACTTCTTTTACTGACTGCTGTTTTATACTTTGTCGTTTACAAAACTTTAGTAGTTGAATCTTTTGGTTCTTTAAACCAAATTGGAGAAGCGCTTTCTAGCGGTATGACGTCTTCAGATAAGGCAGTCTACGCACACTACTTCACAAAACGAACAGCCGACCAGGCCGATGACGATACCACTCCATGTGGTCCAGATGAGGACCTCGGCATCGGCGCCGCTTCCATCACATATACATCACAAGCGGCGGATGGAAGTAATCCATGCAATGAACGTGCGGAAGCAGACTGTGTAAAGACGGTTAGAATTAAACAAAAGTGGAAGGCGAAAGATGACGGGTGTTTTGGAGATGAAGGTGCATTGTACAGTGACGGCCGTACAAACGAGTGCCCAGACGGCACCATCGCGGTGGAGGGCGATGATTACAAGACAAGATACAATGTTTATCCATGTAAGTGGTCTGGTAGTGAATGCGTTCAAGACAGCCAGGCTTGTGGTGTAGTTTCCGACAGTGGGTATGGGGAACGTGTGGATCAAGGGCCACCTCTCGCATCCTCGGTAAGTTGGACACCAGACGCAACCGCGGACGTCGAATCACAGCGTCTGGATTTCTTGGATAAGCACTAAATAGTAATTTTTGTATATATATAAAAATAGAATATTAAATTCTATTAATGTTATCTAAATTTGCGTTTTTAAAAAATAATATTAGAGTTCCGGTTATTGCTGCACCAATGTTTATAGTTTCAAATCCTGCTCTTGTAGTAGAACAATGTAGAGCTGGAATTATTGGTTCTTTTCCAGCTTTAAACGCAAGAGGAAAAGATGGTGAATCAACTCTTGAAGATTGGCTAATTAGAATAAAGGCAGGACTTTGTTTGCCGGGTTCGCCATCTACATTTGCAGTTAATCAAATTGTTCATCCAACAAATAAGCGACTAATGGAGGATATGGAATTAATAGTGAAACATGAAGTACCTATAGTAATTACGAGTCTTGGGGCTAGAAATGAAATCAATGATGCAGTTCATTCTTATGGTGGTTTTGTTTTTCATGATGTTACATCGAATTCATATGCGAAAAAAGCAATTAATAAAGGCGCAGATGGTTTGATTGCTGTCGCAGCTGGTGCTGGTGGGCATGCTGGTGGTCAATCACCATTTGCACTTGTACAGGAAATAAGAGAATGGTTTAAAGGTCCACTTGTATTGGCTGGATGTATTTCAAGTGGAAGATCAATCGCTGCAGCATTAACTATGGGTGCTGATTTTGCTTATATTGGTTCACCATTTATAGCAACGAGTGAAGCGAATGCTCCTAATGAATATAAAAATATGATAGTCAATGGTTCTGCAGAAGACATTGTTAATACAAATGTTTTTACGGGAATACATGGAAATTACTTACTGCCTTCAATAGAAAAGGCTGGATTGAGTATAGATGACTTAGAAAAATCGGGCATAAAGGAAAATTTACTAGATACTAGCAAAAAAGCTCCAAAAGCTTGGTCTTCAATATGGGGATGTGGACAAGGTATTTCAAATATTAATGAAGTAGTTGAAACAAAAACACTAATACATCATTTAGCAAGAGATTTTCTTGTTCATTACAAAAATTGAAAAAAATATTCATATATTATGCTATTTAATTAATGACATAAAAACAATATAAGGCATATATACCTATTATAAAGTAAGAGATTCGCTGGTATCTCTTCATTGTATAAGCGAAGACATCATGACCGAGTGGTTAAGAAATAAAAAATTTCACCTCTAGGTGGTCCCCTGCTAAGGGATTGTGCTCTGCATTGTGAATTAAAATGATTCACACAGAATCGCGTGTGTTCAAATCACACTGGTGTCGATGTGTTTTACAAAAGCCCTCGTGGCGCAGTTGGATAACGCGTAAGACTTCTATATTATAGAATCTATCTTAAGATCGCGGGTTCGAGTCCCGTCGAGGGTATACCAATACATTTTGTATTGGTTTTTTTGCGTTATGATGACGCCATCCGGGGAATTAACTCAGTGGTAGAGTGCCCGCTTTGCATGCGGGAAGTCACGGTTTCGATCACCGTATTCTCCATTTTATAAAGAATATATATTTATCTTCTAAATTCCATCTACCATTTGGTATTTTTTCATGATGAAATAATCTTTTGAATATATTTTTGATTAAAGTATCGTAATACAATATTCATACTTTATTACATATATTTAACTAATTAATATCATACATAAATTCACAATTGTAAATACTAATAAATAATTCCTAAAATTTCTTGCAAACATAATATTTTAAAAACAAAAAATCTATTTCGTAAGATTAATTATTTTTCCAAAAAAATGAATATAAGTTTTGTATATTATATATACAGAGTATAAAGCAATGAGTCGCAAAATGAATCAGAAATTTCTTTCTAGTCATACAAGAATTAGCAAGAAATATCAAAAAAAAGAAAAACAAAAGAGACATATTTATTCACAAAAGCATGTGAGACACAAGGCTGCACTGCTATCCAATAGCAGGGCAAATAAAAAAACCTTTACTAATAAAAAGCAGTCAAATAAGAAATACCCAAGTATTCACCCATATTTCATGAAAAGGAGAGCAGAATCTCCATTGATTCTGACGCCACACGGAATGGAACGCATGGCAGAAAGACATATCTCGCTGAATGAGCTCAAGATGACCAAAATGCATGGTAAGGTCAGACGCAGTCAAACCAGGGGCGGAGAAGCACGCTGGAAGGTACAATATAAGAATATTGTCTATATGACAAACAAGACGCTAAATACTGTCATAACGGCGTATAAGCTCTCCTCATCATGGGAGAATGAGAGCCAGAAGGAAAATAGGAGAAAAATTAGTGCCAAAAAGCAACTAAATAAGGAAGCAATTCACAATCAAATGCTGCTAAATATTATTTAGGAATTTAGGGATTTAGGAATTTGTAAATTTTTTTTTGCAAAAAAATGAACCATTAAAATATATATTAAATAGGAAAGGATGCTGTGTTCATGAATATGAATTATGAAAAAATGGCAATTGGTGATTTATTTAAAAACAAATTAAATATACAGTGTAAAGTGAATAAGTTTGAGGATATTATTAATGGTGACTTCTTTATCAACAAATTATCTTTACCTGGTATTATAAACATAGCATTGTGTTCAAAGGGATTATATTCAGATCTATCTAATGAGCGAATGTCAGCGTCGACTGACTTAAATATATATACTTGGTCAAGAAGTTGGACTATGAAAGTGTATATTTGGGGAAGAGCTTGGAGTAAAAACGTCGCATATGACTATTTCAGTTCTTGTGAAGACAGAATATTAGCTGGAGACATGAGACATATGTATGACGGAACAACATTACTGCATTTAGACGAATGTTCTGCTGAAGACGATAGATTCTTTGAATTCTTGGAAGAACAATATGGATATCTATACAATTATAATTGCATTGAAGGTAAACTATCTAAAGAACAGGAAAGATACCCATGTCCCAGCCGAAAGGTGGATTATTATGTATAATATGCCTATTTGCGTCTACGAAGTTGGCGTTTCGCTTTTGACTTTGCTTTTTTTTGATCTGCTTTAAGTTTTATATCTGCTTGCCGTTTCAAGAATAGTGCATGTTCCTCAAGACTATTAGAATGAGATACG
The DNA here is from genome assembly GCA_002725175.2 of Paracoccaceae bacterium. Classification (GTDB taxonomy): domain Bacteria; phylum Pseudomonadota; class Alphaproteobacteria; order Rhodobacterales; family Rhodobacteraceae; genus CACKLF01. Next base: position 3,528 of record PBQX02000059.1, on the reverse strand, counting down.
AATGTTTTATCATTTCTAAGAATTTCATCTATTTCCTCTTCTGTCGCATTTGGCCTTATTAACATAAACATTGCAGTGTCATAACTACAATGAAATTCATTCATTAAATCTTCGATTTTCTTTTGAAAGAATGGGTCTTTTGAAAGAGTTTTTTTCCATGTATCAATATCATCTGTTGGATTTGATAAAAGGTCTTTTGCAGAATCTCTATTAATATTAAATTCTCTCATTTTTGCATCTTGAGTTACAGGATCTTCTGCAGATACGCGTGATTTTTTATCTTCAGACCAGTCTGGATTTTCATGAAATATTTTAGCAGTTTTACGTGATATTCTATATTTTCTCATTAATTCATGTATATTTTTGTCTGATTCTGTCATTTTCGGGCGAATATTCTCTTCATCACCATGGCGTTCATCCTCCGGCGTCATAGAACTTAATACTATATCGTGCTTAACCATTTCTTTCTTTTCTTTTTCGGACATATTTGGTTTATCATAGTAAATGTTTGCCAATCTCCACGATACTCCTTCATTTTGCATTATCTCATCAATCTGAATTATTTCATTCATTATTTTATCTAAAAATGGCGCATAATTTGGGTCAATCACATGCTGTGTCATCTTTATTGCCGAAATCCTTAAAATTGGAAACTTATTCATATAATCTGATATTTTACTTTCCCATAATTCGGCCATATCACTGACCTGGCGAAGCTGCTCCTCGTCGTCGAGCGCTGATGCGTCGGCGGCCGAGTCTGCCTCCTTCCTTTCGAGAACGCGTTGTTTACGCTTTGCAGCAAGTTTATTACGTTTCTTAATACGTTTCCGCTTTTGAATCGCTGCTGCCGCACTACTCGCCGCGGCCGCGGCCGCGGAACGATCCTCGGCTGCTAATTTGGCACTCATCGCCGCATCTGATGCAGCTTCTCTATCTTTATTTGCACTCATGGCCGCGGTTGCTACTTCTTCTGCCTTCTTTTTGTCAAGTTCCATCAAAATCTTATTAGTAGCATTTTCTATACGATTTTTTTCTTTTTCCAAATTACCTAATAATATTTCAAGACTTGGCTTTTCTAAATTGGACAGCTGTTCTCCTCTTAAATTAGCCGCATCTGTTGCATCTTGCGCCGCTTTCTGGGCAGCGTGCCTATCTTCATTTGCTATAATAGCATTATAAGCAGCACTGTGTGCTGCTTGTTTGTCATCATATAATGCAAATTTTTTCTTTAACGCTTCTATACGTTTTTCGCGCGAATTGGCCTTGGACAAGCCGGGAGGCGACAGTGGCCGTTCGACGTCGTCATCGGCCAGAACTCTATATATATTTTGTTTTTCTTCTTGACCCGGCGTGCCAGCTATGAGGTGAAAATTGATTTTTTTTTTATTAATTTTATTTCTTTTTATTCTAGTATTTTTTGATGTTTTATACATATATTATTTATAATTAGAAAAAATCGGACTAAAATAAATAAAATAAATAAAAAATAATTAAAAAAAATTAATTAAAAACAATTAATTTGGTAAAAAATGAATTAATTTATTAAAATAATACCCAAATAATTAGTAAATAATTAAAATTAATTAAATTTAATTCAAAATAATCCAAAATCACTCAAAAAATATTAGTAATTAATTAATGAATGAAGATACGGATATAGATACAATAGTTGTTGATTTAGAAGATTTGAGACTACGTCAAGATCTAGAAACTATGAATAATGATTTTTTAAGAGAACAAATGATACGATATAGAAGAGCTATATGGAGAGAATATGGTACAGAAGAAGAACCGACTTTTAAAGGTTTTCTTGGACAATTTTATCCAGAAAATGTTAATATTGATGAACGTTTTCATAGAAGAGGTAAATGGCATGAATTATGGGATGAAGCGGGACCACCTTCCAAGTGGTATAAACACTTTAGTTTGAATAGAGCATTAAAAAACTTAAAAACAAGAAAAAACAGACGCCGAGAACGAGGAGGAGGGGGTATCGGACGCCGAGTCCGACGTCGAACTTTAAGGAAAAGATACAAATGAAAATAAAAATCCAAATACAGAAGTAATATATGTGCCTTTTGGATTCTATTAAAAAGTATAGATCTACTGACTCCAATAAAGGAAACATTGTATTCATAGGTGACCCCCTTGTTGGTAAAACATCTTTAATAAATCTCTTGACTTGTCGTAACAAATTTACTGACAATTATTTACAAACGAAATATATTCGTTTTATAAATCATAATTTTTTAACATATATTGATTATCCCGGATTTGATTCCGCATATTACCATATCAATCCATTGAAAGTAATTGAAGCTAAAAATAAACTCAAAAACATGAATATAGATGCAGCTGTAATAGTGTATGACATATCAAGCATTAATAGCTATAAAAACATAGAATTCTGGAAAAATAAGGCTACTACAGAATTCGGTAATAATATAGATATAATTGTTGTAGGCAATAAATCGGATTATTGGAATAAAAAAGTATTTAAAGACCATTTGTTAGTATCCGCAAAAGAAGCTACTGGTATTTTCATTGAAAAAGATTACTATAGTGATAGCGATTTAGAAACAGAATATTAACTTAGCCTGTAGTGCGTGCACTATTTTTATTATATTTAATTGATTAATGGATACGTCAAGCAGAAAATACACACCACTTGGCACACATAAAAATGCCTTTCGTTTTGATGGAGAACTATGGCTATCATTGGATGATACATTAAATAATAATGTTAAAACGCAAGATGGGACAACAACAACTTGGGAAATATCTAAAGAAACATATGAAAGTATGTCAGAAACAGCAAAAGCATTATTAGATAGATATTTGAGTAAATCAACATTTGAAAGAACACAAGGAGATAGTCGTGCATATTTACGTAGCGATTTCCCATGGATAATTAAATTTGACACTGCAAAAAATTTTTTTAGCATTGCACAACAATTACATCTTGTACAAATATCACAAAATGATATAGGAGAGTTAGATTCTGAAATGACAAATATGCAACTTGGTGACCACCGCATGCGCGGCGGAAATGCCATAAATGTAATGTCCTTGGTTGAACGCCAAAATGAATTAAAAAAAACAGAAGAGATAGCAGAATCACCTAAGCCAGTAGAGCCTGCCCCAGTAGTAGAGCCTGTCCCAGTAGTAGATACTAAACCAGTAGAGCCTACCCCAGTAGTAGATACTAAACCAGTAGAGCCTACCCCAGTAGTAGAGACTAAACCAGTAGAGCCTGCCCCAGTAGTAGAGACTAAACCAGTAGTAGAGCCTGCCCCAGTAGTAGAGCCTGCCCCAGTAGTAGAGACTAAACCAGTAGTAGAGCCTACCCCAGTAGTAGAGCCTACCCCAGTAGTAGAGTCTGCCCCAGTAGTAGAGTCTGCCCCAGTAGTAGAGCCTGCCCCAGTAGTAGAGCCTGTCACAGTAGTAGAGCCTGCCCCAGTAGTAGAGCCTGCCCCAGTAGTAGAGCCTGCCCCAGTAGTAGAGCCTGCCCCAGTAGTAGAGCCTGCT
>PBQX02000081.1:0-5588 GCA_002725175.2 Paracoccaceae bacterium | reverse complement strand
CCCAGTAATAGATTCCTCCATAAGCCCCTTTATAGCGAAAATATCTTCTGAATTAGCTAATCTAAAATTAAAGTTCATAAAAGGTACAGTTTAATCTAAAGGTACATGTAAAAATGCTTTATTTTTAATATTTTCATAAAATGATAAATCTAAGAAGTTTATTAAAATTTGCATTACTATTCAACGCTCTATAAAATGCTTGTAATTCGTGCTTTGGTCCTGCTTGCAGCGATTTAAAAGAAATGGCTAAAATGGAAAATATTTTCTATTCAAATCATTTCTTACTGAATTACTAAATTTTGGATCTTAGCCATTTTTATTAATAAATTTGGGGTAACACTTATGTTTAAATTAAGAATAAGCAATTTTGCTATTGCTTTATCTCTTCTCTTATTACCCAACCTACCTTCTTTCGTAGCTGCAGCTGACGAAGTTGAAGAAGTTGTAGCCGTTGGAACAAGAAGAGAAGCAAGATCAGTTGGTGACTCACCAGCTCCAGTAGATATTATTAGTGGATCAGATTTCACTAATCAAGGAGCAGCTGATTTACCTGACATGATCAGAACACTTGTACCTTCTTTTAATGTTAACACTCAACCGATTAGTGATGCGGCCACTTTAATAAGGCCTGCTAACTTAAGAGGATTACCGCCCGACAATATGTTGGTATTGGTAAACGGAAAGAGAAGACATAGAGGTGCAGTAATATCATTCTTAGGAAGTGGAATATCAGATGGAGCTCAAGGTCCAGATATTTCAGCAATTCCTTCAATAGCCTTAAAGCAAGTAGAAGTCTTAAGAGACGGAGCTGCTGCTCAGTACGGTTCTGACGCTATTGCAGGTATCATGAACTTTGTCTACAAGGACAATGCTGAAGGTACTCAAATAGAAATCAGAAGTGGTGAGTATTCTGACGGAGACGGAGACATGTATAGAGTCGCTGCAAACGTTGGTATGCCTTTTACTGCAAATGGTTTCGCAAACGTTTCTATTGAACTTCAGGATTCAGATCCTACAAACAGAAGTGTTCAAAGAGGAGATGCTCAAGCGCTTTATGACGGCGGTAATGCTGCTATATGGAACTATCCTGGTGAAGCTCAAATTTGGGGTTCTCCTGAAGTTAGTGATGACATTAAATTAGTTGCTAATATCGGCTTAGAATTAGATGCCAATAAAGAGTTTTATCTTTTTGGTAACTACGCTGAAAGAAAAGTTCTTGGTGGTTTCTTCTTTAGGAATCCTACTAACAGAGGCGGTATTTTCTCCACAGATGGTGGAGCAACTCGTTTAGTTGGTGACGTAGCTCAAGCAACTACTGGTGCAGCTAGAACGTGTCCTGTAGTTCCAGTCCCTGCATCTGGTGCTGGTTCAGCAACAGATACAGCTTTAGCAGCTATAATTGCTAATCCAAACTGTTTCGTATTCAACCAAGTTTTCCCAGGTGGTTTTACACCTAGCTTTGGTGGAGATGTAATGGATTGGGCTATAGCGTCTGGAATTAGAGGTACTACAAGTGGCGGCACTATGTATGACATCAGCCTTAGCGTTGGTGAAAATACAGCTGACTACTATATTGAGAATACTCTTAATGGATCTCTTGGTCCTAAATCTCCTACACAATTTAACCCTGGAAGTTACATTCAACTTGAAAAGAACTTTAACGTTGATTTAGTTAAACAAGTTAAAGTTGATGGATGGGCTTCTGATCTTAACGTAGGTTATGGATTAGAGTTCAGGGAAGAGCAGTTTACTGTTGTTTCTGGTAATAAAGAAAGTTGGGAAATTGGACCTTACTTTGACCAAGGTTTTGGAATTGGATCTAATGGATTTGGTGGATTCAACCCTGACATGGCTGGAGTTTGGGACAGAAGTAACGTTGCTCTTTACGTCGACTTAGAGGCAGACGTAACTGACCGACTTCTAGTTGGAGTTGCAGGGCGTTATGAAGACTTTGATACTTTTGGATCAACAAGTAACTTTAAGTTTTCTGGACTTTATAAGTTTAGTGACAAAGTTAGCGGTAGATTTACCACAAGTACAGGCTTCAGAGCTCCTACACCCGGACAAGCTAACATAGCTAACATATCTACAGTGGCAGGAAGTGATGGAGTACTATTCCAAAAAGGAACATTGTCTCCTACTAACCCTGTATCTGTGATATATGGTGGTAAAGAGCTTGGACCTGAAGAGTCAACAAACGTAAGTTATGGTATTGTTTGGGATGCAACTGATTCCTTAAACGTAACAATTGATGCTTATTCAATTGAACTTGAAGATAGAATCACACAAGGTGATGACGTTACCTTGTCTGCAGCTGACATTGCTAATCTGCAAGCCCAGGGAGTTCCTGGTGCTGGTGATTTAACTAACTTCAGATTCTACGTAAATGACTATGACACAACTACAGATGGTATTGATCTAGTTGCCACTTACTCTACTGAAATGGGTAACGGAAACACTGACTTTACATTTGTTTATAGTTCAACAGAGACTGAAGTTGATAAAACAAGTGGTTTAGTTGGTGCTCAAAGAATAGGTCAACTTGAATCTCTTTTACCTGAGACTAGATGGAATATATCAGCTGTGCATAACGTTGGCGATTACAGAATCTTAGCCAGATATAATTACGTTGATGAGTGGCTTTGGTGGTCTGGATCAGGTACTAGTACAACTGTAGATGATATGTCTACTCTTGATCTAGAAGTTTCAAGAGATCTTGGAGCTTATACTCTGACTTTAGGAGCACAAAATGCTACTGATGAGTATCCTGATAATCCTTCTGCAACATTGTGTTGTGGAATGAAGTATCCTGAAGGTTCTCCATTTGGTTTTAATGGAGCGTTCTACTACTTCAAGTTAGGAATGGACTTTTAAGATTAAAGTCTTATAAGAAAGGGCGCTTTATGCGCCCTTTTTTTATTTTAAATAAGCTACTTTTCCACCAACTATTGTACTAATCACTTCAGCGCTCATTATCTCCTCTTCAGGAATTTCCATTATGTCTTTTGAAAAAATTGTAAAATCAGCTAATTTCCCTACCTCGATACTTCCTTTTATATCTTCTTCAAAAACTGCATAAGAAGCCCAAATCGTAAACATCTTTAAAGCTTCTTCCCTTGTGACGGCCTGCTCTATATGCCAACCCTTATCATAAAATCCATCTAAATCTTTTCTACTAACTGCAGCTTTAAATTCTATTCTAGGGTCTCCTATTTCTACTGGGGCGTCTGATCCTCCAGCTATTACCACTCCTAAGTCTAAGAGGTTTCTCCACGGATAGGCGTTACTTAATCTCTCGTAACCTAATCTTTTATAGGCAAAATGAAGATCGCCAATAGCATGAGAAGGTTGCATAGAAGCTATAACTTTCATATCTCTAAATCTTATTTGATCCTCTGGCCTTATATTTTGAGAATGTTCTATCCTCCATCTAGGATTAGTTATCACTCTTTCTTCTTCATTTATCTTATCAAAAGCCTCTTCGTACCAGTCCAATACAACCTTATTACCTAGATCACCTATTGCATGTGTTTCTATTTGTATTCCCCTTTCTAGAGCTTTAATTAAAGTCGGCATGGTCTCTTCTTTTTTTAATATTAAAAGTCCTTCCGTATCGTAATCTTCATATTTTTTGAAAAATACTGCGCCTCTTGAACCTATAGCACCGTCTGCAACTAACTTAATTCCTCTGGCAGTTAACCAGTGTTGATTGTCAAAATAAGGGCCATCGCTTAAGAAGTCTTGAGCATCCTTAGTGTTTTCCACATAAAGCTGAACTCTTATAGGCAGACTATCTTCTGCTTGTAATTCCTTTAATATCTCAAAATCTTGCAATGGAGAACCAGCGTCATGGACTTGCGTCCAGCCCATCCTTGCATTTACTTCTAAGCCCGCTTCAATGGCCTGCCTCTCTTGTTGACGACTTTTCTTAGGAATTAAGTTCTCAATTAATAATGATGCTTTATCAACCAAAACCCCATCAGGGTTACCCTTTTCGTCTCTATTAATCTTTCCTCCATGAGGGTCTTCGGTGTTGGAACTAATGTTTGCCAAAGAAAGGGCGTAGGAATTAACTATGACTGCATGTCCATCAGCTCTTTCAAGGAGAATAGGTTTATCATTAGATATTAAGTCCAGCTCATCTTTGGTAGGAAACCTTCCTTCAGGCCATTTTTTTTCTATCCACCCTCTTCCTACAACCCATTCTCCTTTCGGTAAACTATTTGCATAAATTTGCACGCTGGTCAGCATCTCTTTCAAACTATTTGATCCTTGAAGGTTTAAGGAAAGCTCTCTATAACCAGTCCCCTTAAGGTGCACGTGAGAATCTATAAAGCCCGGGTAAACAAATACATCAGATAAATTCATAATTTCTGCATTGCATTTATATGGTCCAACTTCTTTATTAGAACCAGCAAAAATGATGGAACCATCTTTCACAGCGACTGACTCCACAACGCTATTATTTGAATCTGCTGTATAAATTTTAGAGTTGTATAAGACTAAATCGGCATCTAAACAGGCTTCTTCTTGGCTACAGCCTATAAGCGTAGCTATTAGTAAAAAATAAATAATTCCTTTCATCTTACGCAATGACCCCCTTCTCCATTAAAGTTTTTTGTGTTTCTTCATCCACACCCATTTCTGAAAGAATCTCCGAAGTATTTTCTCCTATATGGGGAGCTCTTTTAAATGAGATCTTATCTTCGCCATCTATTTGAAAGGGGCTATTTATAGTAAGCAGTTTTGAAAATGACTCATGCTCTAAAGGAACTAAAGTTTCAGTATCTAAAAACTGTGGATCATTCTCATGGTCAGTAGTTTTTCCCAAAACTCCGTATGTGGCTCCTGAAGGTCTTAAAAGTTTATTTATTTCATCTAAAGTCATCTTTAAAAACTCAGACTGAAGTTCATCTTTTAATTCTTTAGCGTTTTCTATTAAATTATCTCCTTCGAATCTTGGATCAGTTAAAAGATCAGTTCTATTAATAGCCTTAGCTAATTTAGGCCATTCCCTAGTAGCGTTAATTAATCCAAGGGCAAATTCTCTATTATCCTTAGTTGCATAGAAGTCATAGAAAGGGTGTCTTGGTAAGGGTTCTGATCGATCAGCAAATTCTACACCCATTAAAGCAGCTTGAATAAATACTCCATTAGCCCATGCTCCATTAGCCATTAGAGATGTAGAAACTTCGGAACCTTTTCCGGTTAATTGTCTTTTATATAAAGCTGTAACAATAGCGCCGTACAAGGCCATGCCTGTAGGGTGATCTCCCATTCCAGGAGTAGACCATGCAACTGGAGAATTATCTGAAGGCCTGACCCAATCCATTAAACCGCTTCTTGCCCACCAAGCCATTGAATCGTATGCTGTTCTATCTGCATCAGGTCCCGTTTCTCCGTAACCAGTTAAAGATGCATAAACTAATTTTTCATTTAAGGGGCAAATCTCTTCAGCAGTAATCTTTAATTTCTTTCTAACAGGAAAAGGCATGTTAGTAACAAATACATCTGCGGAGATAACTAAGTCTTGGAGTATCTTTAAAGCTTCGGGTTCTTTCAAGTTTAAAGATAAGCTTTTTTTATTT
>PBQX02000043.1:0-5426 GCA_002725175.2 Paracoccaceae bacterium | reverse complement strand
TGGTTATTTTGAATAAAACTATCCATAAAATTAGACTCAAAGTATAACTTAGCTAATGAATGAAGAGATAAAAAAATCTAATGACATGATAAAGGGTTTGAGTTCTCTTTTTATTGGCTCTGCTTTGTTAGGTATGTCAGCAATTTTTGTCCGTTACAGCGATTCTTCTCCTTCTTTAGTTGCCTTCTATAGAGCCTTCCTTGCTTTGCCTTTTTTATACTTGTGGGTTCTTATTGAAGGAAGGTCGATAAATTTATCTTTATTAAAAAATAAGAAATTGTTTTTTATATTACTTCTATCGGGATTTTGTTTTGCAGTAGATATGTCATTTTGGAATTGGTCTATAGCATTCACATCAGTTGCCAACGCAACTTTAATGGCCAATACAGCACCTATATTTGTTAGTTTCATAGGATTATTTTTCCTAAGGCACAAAATAAAACCCGAATTCTTTTTAATATTATTTCTTGCAATGATAGGAGTTAGCTTAGTTATTCTTTCAGGTTCAAGTGACAATAGCCCTAAAGTGTTCGGTGATTTTTTAGGCATAGTGGCAGCTTTCTTTTATGCAAGTTACATTCTTTCAATAAAATCGTTAACAGACAGATTCTCCCCGGCCCAAACTTTATTCTTAGCTACTATTGTCACCTCAATATTTTTAATCCCTATTAGTTTTTTTGAGACTAGAGATGTAATTCCCTCTTCGGCAGAAGAGTGGGGCATTTTATTTAGTTATGCTCTGGTATGCCAAACCATAGCTCAAGGCATGATTACATATGGGATTTCAAAAATTTCTGCTCATTTATCTTCATTGGTTCTTCTGATACAACCTTTAGCTGCTGCACTTTATGGTTGGTTGTTACTCAGCGAATCAATCTTGCCGATTCAAGCTATTGGAGGCTTGATTGTTCTTGTGTCTATTTATTTAGCTGCTAGGAATAATTAATCCCATTTTGGTTCTCTTTTTTCAAGAAAGGCTGCTATGCCTTCTTGAGCGTCGGGACCAGCAAAGGTTTCGGCGCTCTTTTTTCCTAGATAAGGTAAGGCTTCATCAAAATCCATAGCGTCTTGACTCACATAAGCTTCTAAACCGAATTGCATAGTGCCAGGTGCTAAGTTAGCTAGGTCGGATGCTAAATCAGCAACTACTTCATCTAGTTTATCTTCTGGCACCGATTCATTGATAAGACCCCATTCTTCTGCTTTTTTTGCATCAATTGCTTGTCCACGCATACAGAAGTCTAATCCAGCTCTTTTTGGCATTACTCTAAATAATCCTGCCATAACCATGTGTGGCCAAACTCCTCTTAATATCTCAGGTGCAGAAAATTTTGCCTTATCAGTTGCTATAGCATGAGTGCAATTAGTAACCATCAAAAGGGCACCAGCATGAACAGAACCTTGAATCTTACAAATAACCGGTTTGTAAAGGTGCCTAATTAATAAACTGATATCATCTGATCCTTCAATTTTAGGTACATTAGATTCAGCTTTTTCTCTTCTTAAATCAGCTCCAGCACAAAAAACATCACCCTCAGCCGCTATAACCACAACCCGAATACTTCTTTCTTGTTTTGCGTAGGCTAGGGCGTAACAAATTTCATTCATCATTACGTTGTTAAGAGCATTCTTTTTTTCAGGTCTATTTAAAGTAATGGTCAGAACATTTTCTTCAACATTAATTTTAGTGGCCTGAAAGTCCAAGCCTTCTAGTGATAATTCTTCTGTCATAGTTTTATTTAGTTAATTAAGAAATCCGGTATATCTACTTCTTTGGCTCTAAGATACTCGCCTAAAGATTTTGCCTGACCATCGAGTCTTGTTGAAGATGAAACTCCATCTTGCAAGATATCATGAACGTAAAAATTTAATGAAAGTATATTAGGTAATTCATGTCTATCTATCTCAAAATCTTTTAGATCAGGAAGAAGCTCTTTAAGTTTTTCTACCGTCAGGAAATCATATAAATATGAATACGATTCTTTAGTTTTAGCCCAAACCCCTAGGTTTGCACAGCCTCCTTTATCCCCCGATCTTGTTCCATACAACTTTCCAAATTGTGTGGATTGATAGCCTTTGATCTCAGGAAGTTTGTTTTCATAGGGCTCCTTTTGATAATAAATTTCTTCGAATTCCATTTGGCTTGTGGGTTGAACATCAATAGTTTTACCATCGATATGCACTTTCTCGGTAATAAATTTACTATCTATTAGAGCTGGCCAATATTGTATGTAAGGCCCTGAGGCAATTCCCGATCTTCCTGTATAACCAGGTATGCTTGCCAATCCTAATTCAACAATTTTCGCACTAAAAAGCCTTCCGACAAGATCTGGGTTTTGCGACATAACGGATATTCTCAAGGAAGCTTGCGCTTCTTCATTGGAATTAGGATTAAGATGGTCAGTCCTTATCAATTGAACATCTACCTGATCAAATTGCTCTCTACCCCCAACATTATTAAAGATAAGATCCGTTACCAACTTAGCTTTTTCTTCAATATCTAATCCCGTCAGTAATATCTCAGTACCGTTTCTAAATCCACCAGCAAGATTTACACATACTTTATGACTTTTAGGAGCGCTTGAACCTCTGCATCCACTAACATGCACTCTATCTTCAGATTCTTGTTCCATTTTTAAAGTATCAAAATGTCCAATGACGTCTGGGTTTACGTAAGCGGGCGATCCTATCTCATAAAGCAGTTGAGCTGTTACAGTTCCAACAGAAACTAAACCTCCAGTGCCAGGATGTTTGGTAATAGTAAAACTCCCATCTTCAAATATCTCTGCAATGGGGTAACCTATATTCAAGAAAGAAGGAACCTCTTGAAAGAATGAGTAATTTCCTCCAGTAGCTTGGGCCCCACATTCAATTATATGTCCAGCAGCAAGAGCACCTGCTAACGCATCAAAATTATCTCTGGACCAATTGTATTTCCAAGCAGCAGGACCAATAACAACCGCAGCATCAGTAACCCTTGGGCAGACGACAACATCCGCTCCTGCATCTAAAGCTTCTTTTATGCCCCAAGCTCCAAAATATGCATTTGCCGTTAAAGGTGTTTTTTCATAGTCGTGTAAAGAATTTCCTTTTTCAATGTTATTTAATGGTTCTTTGGCTTCTTTTAATTCCTCGAATCGAGGGATTAGGTCATCTCCATCAATATAAGCAACTTTAAGATTCAAATTCAATTCTTGAACAATCTCTTCAATTTTTGTTGCCATGGAAGAAGGATTCAAACCTCCAGCATTAGTAACAATCTTTATATTCTTTTCTTCACAATTTTTTGCAACGTCTTTAAATTGTTTAAGGAAAGTCCCCACGTAACCTTGATCTTCACCTCTCTTCATTCTTTGGTTATAAAGAATGGTCATAGTTAATTCAGCTAAGTAGTCACCAGTGAGAACATCTATAGGTCCTCCTTCAACCATATCTTTAGCAGCTGATAGTCTATCCCCATAAAATCCGCTGCAATTACCTATGATTATTTTTTCTTTATTAGCGCTCACGGTGTCTCCTAAATAAGTTAATCCACTATCATGAGTAAAGCCCCATTCTCTAGTTGATCATCTTTTTTGATTAAAACTTGAGTGACTTTTCCGTCTTCTATTGCTTTGACCTGATGCTCCATTTTCATGGCCTCTAAGATAACTAATGTATCTCCTTTTTTAACTTTACTGCCTACTTTCACTTTTAAATCTATTACTTTGCCTGGCATTGGCGCCACAAGTCCGCCTGCTTGTAATTCCGCTCCAGGAAGTGTGAATCTAGGGAGAATTTTTAATAATGCATCTCCCCAAGGACCGTGCACAACAAGGTCATCATTTTTTCTGGTTACTTTAGAAAAGAATCTAGTGTTATTAACTTCTAAGTCTATTCCTGTAGTGGTCCATTTAAGAATATTTGCTTTAGTATCCTCATTTAGATCAAAAGACCCATCTCTATTTGCTTTGTAAGTAACGTTTACCTCTTTATCAGAGTATTCAAAACTTATTTTTTGTCTTGGTAGTCTTGAATTCCTCCAGCCAGAAGGAGCTTCTTTTAGTAAAGAGGCATTATTTCTATTTTCACCTTGTATCCATAAAGCGGCTGCAGTAATGGCTTGTTCTAATTGTTGGCCTTTTAAAACAACTGATCGTTGAGGCTTAGCTTTTTCTATGAAGTCAGAAGTCGTTTGGCCTTTATGGAAATGCTTCGACCGTAATGAAGCCACAAGAAAATCTCTATTAGTTGTAACTCCTCCTATATGCAGAGACTGTAAGGCTAGGGCTAACTTGTTCGCAGCATCGGTTCTATTTTTACCCTTGGCTATAACTTTGGCCAACATTGGGTCAAAGTCTGTCCCTATTACAGAACCTTGTTCTATTCCTGTATCCCATCTAGCATCTATACCTTCGTCAGTTTCATAAGCAATAAGAGTTCCAGTGGCCGGTAAGAATTCATTAGCAGGATCTTCTGCGTACAATCTAGCTTCAATAGATGATCCTTCCCACGATACATCTTCTTGTTCATAACCTAGTTCTTCGCCTCTAGCTATTCTTAACTGTTCGTATACCAAATCTTTTCCCGTAACTTCTTCTGTTACAGGGTGTTCGACTTGCAGTCTTGTATTTACTTCCAAGAACCAAAATTCTCCGGTTTTATCGTCAACCAGAAATTCCACCGTTCCTGCAGATTCATATTTCAACTTTTTCGCTAACTTGATAGCAGCATCTCCCATGGCCTCACGCATTTCAGGGTTAACTCTAGGTGAAGGCGATTCTTCAATAATCTTTTGGTGCCTTCTTTGTATAGAACATTCTCTCTCTCCTAGGTGAACTACGTTTCCGTGCGAATCTCCTAGAATTTGAATTTCTATATGTCTTGACGAAGCCACATACCTCTCTATAAAGACTCTATCATCACCAAATCCAGTCATTGCTTCTCTTTGAGCACCTAATAATGACTCTTTTAAATCCTTTTTAGATTCAACAATACGCATACCTTTTCCTCCACCGCCAGCAGCAGCTTTTATAAGTATGGGATATCCGATTGTGTTTGCTTTTTTTGGATCAGTAGTCATCGGAAGGGTAGGGACACCTGCTTTTTCAGCAATATCTTTGGCTTTTAACTTGTCCCCCATAGAAGTGATAACTCTAGAGCTGGGTCCAACCCAGATTAAGCCAGCTTTAAGAACATCTCTGGAAAATTTAGCATTTTCTGATAGGAATCCATATCCAGGATGAATCGCTTGAGCTCCTGTTTGAATGGCAGCTTCTATTATTTCTTTACCATTAAGGTAACTATCGGATAATTTAATAGCTTCATCCGCTTGTCTAACGAAAGGTGATTCTGAGTCAGCATTGGTATATACCGCAACACAAGCAATCCCCATTTCATGAGCACTCTTAATTATTCTGCAAGCAATTTCGCCTCTATTGGCTATT
>PBQX02000114.1:0-19469 GCA_002725175.2 Paracoccaceae bacterium | reverse complement strand
TCTATTGAAAGAAATTTTTGACCCTGATGAACTAAGAGAAATTTTAAGATCAAATGCTCAGGTTTTATCTTATAATAATGAAAAATTAATAGATGCTTTAATTGAGGAAATATCCACTCTCAAAAAAAATGACCGATTTATCTTAGCAGAGAGGTTAAAAAATTATAAAAAGCGTAAATAAAAGAAAATGCTATTTTTTCTATATCTGAGTTAAAACGGCTGCAGCTTTAACTTATATTAGAGTCTTAGAAAGCTAGGACAAATTAATAAGTCAGGACCTGAACTATTCCAGTCCCAAAATAAAATTTTAATACAAGATTTGAGTCATCTGTAAATCCATTTCTAGGTACAGGTAAATCTTCTATTTTACTTATAGCTGTCAGGAGAGACTTACAAGATAAACGATACAAGTTCTCCCTTGGTAAAATCGCTTTAGGATTAAGCTCCCTTAATAAATCTAGGTCGTCTACCTCTGCACATCGTGCACCCTCTTGTACTTTTCCAAAGCTATCTACGGGAATTATAAGCCTTGGAGCAATTTCATTTATCTTAGGAATGGCCAGGAAAGCCTTATACGGCCAAACCTCTTGAAAAATTTCTGTCAACTCCTCACCGAAAGTTTTCTGCTGGGCAACAGCAATACCAGGAGCAAATATGATGTTTACCCCAAAGAGTAATATTAACATCTTCTTCTTGAAACTTCTCATGACTTATTATTCTTTTTTTATACTATATTGTTTTCTTAAAGTGATTTAATAATTAATGTCTTTAAACCTTTAACAAAATTTATTCCACAATGATTTTATATTCTTTGTTACTTTTTTTCTAGAAAAACATCATGATCTTAACTGTATTAGGAATAACACTACCTTTCTTTATTTTAATTTTTCTGGGTGCATTCCTGCGCTTTCGTAACTTTTTAACAGATCAAAATTCAAACCTTTTATCAAAATTTGCTTTCTATGCCTTAATGCCTCCCCTAATTTTTTCTAAAATATCAATTGCTCCTGCGTCAGAACTTTGGAATCCGGGGTTTGTCATCAGGTATGAGGTTGTAACTATTATTCTTTTCATTTTTGCATATCCGATTGGATCTATTTTTGGGCAAGACTCAAAAGGAAAAGGTATTGTTGGTTTAAATATGTCGTATCCAAACTATGGTTACATAGGTGTCCCTTTGTGCCTTATTGCATTTGGGGATAGGGCGGCCTTACCCTTAGCACTAATTGCTTTTGCCGACACAATTGTATTGTTATTAATGGCCACAATCTACACTTCTTTTTCTAGAAATGGAAAAACTACATATGAGGCGCTTAAATTAATACCCAAAAGCCTAATTGGAAATCCACTTCTATTAGCAGCAGTTTTTGGAATTATATTCTCTGTTTTCAATATAAGCCTTCCCTTTTATTTAAATAGTGTAATTAATATGCTTGCGGAGGCTGCCCCACCAGTTGCATTGATTGCATTAGGATCCTCGCTATCCCTTGGCGTTTTTATTTCGAATAAAACGGAGATGATATTTATCTCTATGTTAAAGGTTTTTATTCATCCAATTCTGATTGCAATAGCTTTTCTATTATTTAAAGGGCAAGAACCTTTATGGATAAAAACTGCAATTCTTTCAGCATCTTTACCAGTAGCAGCGAATGTCTTTATGCTTGCAACTTATTACGGGTCATACAGAGAAAAAAGCGCAACTTTGATAATGCTCTCAACAGTTATTTCTTCTATCTCAGTTCCAGTTGTTCTTTATTATATACTAACATATGTATAGCTTAAATTTTTCAGGAGACTAAAACATGCTTTCAAATGATTTACAAAAATTATTTTCCTTAAAAGGAAAAACGGCTCTTGTGACAGGCGGTGGTACTGGTTTAGGCCGAATTATGACTGAAACAATGGCTAATGCTGGCTCAAAAGTTTTAATTTGTTCACGAAAACTTTCTAATGTTAAGCAGACTGCAGATGAAATAAATGAAACATTGAATGAAGAGGCCGTACTTCCATTTGAAGGTGATATTAGTTCTGAAGATGGAATAGCTGCGATAGTTCAAGAGGTTAGGTCTAGGACAAAAGATCTTAATATATTAATTAATAACTCTGGGGCTACATGGGGTGAAAAACTAGGAGAATTTCCCTATTCCGCCTGGGGAAAGGTATTAGATGTTAACATAACAGGGCTGTTTCATTTAACTCAGTCTCTTTTAGGTGTTCTTGAAAGAAGTGCCAAACATGATGATCCATCGCGAATAATAAATTTAGGTTCAGTTATGGGATCCACACCCCATGGAGACGGACCCTATTCATACTCAGCCTCCAAGGCTGCTGTCCACCATATTACTAAAATCCTAGCAAAGGAACTTGGGCCAAGAAATATTACTGTGAATGCTTTTGCCCCTGGTCCTTTCCAGTCTAAAATGACTAAATTTGCCTTTTCAACTGAAGAAAAAGAAAAAGCCATGGCAAAAAATATTCCACTTAGACGTACCGGAAGACATCACGACATTGCCGCAGCCACCTTATATCTTTGTGGAACCGGCGGCGGTTATGTAACTGGCACAATTATCCCCCTTGATGGCGGCATTCATGTCGACACAGGTCCAGAGTTATTTGAAGCCGCTAAGAGTAATTAGATTATTTTTCGGGCGTTGTCGGCAATATCAATTGTCTGCTTTTCTTTTCTTCTATCCTTTCCCTTAGTTTCATTCTCTTCTTCAGAAATCAAATCTGGAGCTACTTCTGAATTAGAATCAACTTCTCTTTCCTCATGAGCAAGATCACCTTCAATATCATCCGAAATATTATCTGTGTCTTTTTCAGGTTTGACTTCAGAAGAATCAAGTACAAAGGGCAAGGTGGTTAATCCATGATGAAGTTCTGTCGAGTTGGATGGGGAGGCCCATATTTGGCTATCAAAAGTATCACATTTGGAACAAACTGGCCTCCAAGAATCTATATAACCACATCGATCACAGATCCATTCTGGTGGTCTTTTAGAAGTCGTACTCTTAGACAACCACCCACTCACGACTTTCTCATCCTCTCCACATCCTTTCTCAGCAGCTGCCATCAATGTGGCAACTCTTGAATCAAGTTCTGCCTCGGTAAAAGGTACTAAAACCGATCTAGCTTTTGGAAAATCCTCTATGGCTATATGCAGATTTGCACTAATGATCGCTGCCTCTAAGTGCTTCAAATTTCTTAATAGGGATTGGAACCTATCCAGCCTATTTTCAGGAGTTTCTTCCGGAAAGAAATTTGCGTAAACTGAAGCTAAGAGAGGGTGAGGCGCAACGGCCCAAGCCGATTTAATTAACTTAACTCCTGAAGACTTTTTGCCAACCAAATGTTCTAGCTCTGCACAAACAATAATTGCGGGAATAAATTCAGGTGTTTTCTTTACAGCCTGACGAGCTAGTGAGAGTGATTTCTCTGTCAATCCATTAAGTTGATTTTCTTTTGCAGCGGCCGTCAGTACCACAGACTCTCTTCTTCTTAACTCTTCTCCTGTAAGACTTTGCTTTTGCCTAAACATTTCGGAAACACTCTTATGTGCTCCTTCCCAATCCTGGTTCTTACATTGTAAATTAAATAGCGTTTCCGTTACGCCTACATTCTTTGGATTTAATTTTTTAGCTTTTTCAGCTAAAGCTAGGGCTGTATCAATGTCCCCATCTTCTAAACTGGAATTTATTAAACCTCTTAAACCTACAATCTGCGTTTCAGGGTATTTAAGGAGTTTTTTATTATATTCCTTCTCACTTGAAATTAGACCATTTGCTCTGGTAGCCCTTGCCCCTAAAAGAGCTGTCATTTGAGGAAACCTCAGCAACTTTTCTGCTTTTTTGGCTTCTGAAAACGCCTTATCATTTTCTCCTTCTTCTAAAGCTATAAGAGAATTTGAAAATGCTTTAAGACCCCTCCTTTCTTTAGATCTTTCAAAAAACCTTTTTATTGCGGTTTCATCACCACGAAAAAAACTTAAGACCGCAGATAAAAAATTCAGAATCTTTATTAGTATGAGAACGGCAACAATTATGATTAGCAAGAAAAATATGGCACTAAGAAACGAAAAGCGAAACTCTTCAGAATAAAATACTAAATTTACCCCACCCGGCGTATCATTTAAATAGCCTGCTAGGAGACCAAGAATGCCCACAAAAATTAAAACAAAAAAACCCTTTAGTGCCGAAAATATCATCTTAATTGTCCTGATCTGAAGCGCTTTCTGGTATCCCTAGTAATTTCATAACTCTTTCTATCACTTCAATAAAAGTCACCCTTGCCGTATCAGGCAAGCTTTCCAACTCTACAAGCGCTTTGTTAAGATCCATTTCCTTTAGAGCATTTTCAGCCCTTGACATTATTGCATCTACTGAACTTCCCTCTTTAGGTTTAAGAGATCTTGAGGTGATTTTACTACCGAAAAATGCCTTTATTTGTCCCCAGTACCTATTATCCGTTTTCTCTATTGTCTCAGATACATACTCATTCCTAATAGCTAAGGTGGTCAAATTGGGTATAATTCTTAAAATCTCTTGAACTTCCGAATAAACTGTTTCCATATTTTCTTGCTGGCTGAGATTAGATTCTAACTCTTCTTTTTTTCGAAAGTCACTATTAATTCTATTGATATTACTAGAAACGGCCTTTAGTTCATTAGACATGGTCTTTGAACCTTTTTTTATTCTTTCAATATCTTCATTAACTTTATCCAGCTCCTGAAGAATTAAATTAATATCGATTTCTCCATTTGCAGAAATTTCATTAGAAAGTTCTTTAGTCAGGTTATTTAAACTCTCAATTCTTTTTGAGATTTCTAGACTTAAGTTTTCCTCCATTTTTAAAAGGGTGTCTTTTAATATTGGATCCAAGTCAGAGATAAGTTCCTCTTTTGTCGGAATGGCAACCAACTCGTCTTTAAAAGTTTTGATTTTTTCGTCAAACTCCTGTGTCCTTCTTTCCAAATCTGTCGTGACCATATTAAGATACATTTCATTGAACTGCTCACGAACATTCTTTGCAAAACTTTCTCCATCTAAAAAATCAGATATCTTTTGCTGATGTGCAGAAACTTCAATCAAACTTTTTCTCAGATCTCGATTTTCAAAATAAAGAAAAGTTGATGCAAATGTTAATATTAGTAATAAAATGAAACCAAATGCCCACAAAAGCTTTAGGTTTATCCATATAGGTCTTTCAGTAAAATTCTTTATACTATTTCCGGAAACACTATCGTTTTCATTTATTTCTTTTTCCTGAACTACCTCCACCTCTTCGGCTGCCAACTCTTTAGTTTTAGCTGCTTTGCTGACTTTTTGGTTCCCAGATGCCTCGGAAGCATTTTTTGTACTTCTTGTACCTTTTGCCATGAAGTGCTCTACTTTTTGGATAGAAATAAATTAACCATATCTAAGCTTATCGGTCTTTCAGTAAAATAGACATTATCTTTTTCCCGCCCTATCCTATCAATAACTTTATTGCGGATATTTTCGCTAAAACAAAATATATTAATAGAAGCCTCAATACCATTTATTTTGTCAAAAAACAAATCAACGGTATGACTAGAGAAGAAAAAAATGTTCCCGACCACTCCAGAAGTTATTTTACCTTCTATTTTAGGGTCCATTTCATTTTCTATTTGAGAATACACAACTTTCTCCTTTAGCCCTAGATATTTAACAAGGTTGAGTGTAATTTTTTGACCCCTTAAATAACAGATTTCTTCAGCCTTAAAATGATCGTTTTTTGTGAGAAGTTTCTTGCCTAAATTGTCTGCCAAATCTGATGCTGTTGATCCAAAGAAACTACTATTAAAACCATATGCTCTAGCTATTTCTGTTGTATATTTTCCAACACAGTAAATTGGAATAAGTTCTCTAGATAAACGAAGTGAAAATGATTTATTCTTTTTTATTGCCTCGATAGCGTTGGAACTTGTAACCACAAATGCCTTTATTTTTTTAAACTCATCTCCGGAAAACTTGTTGAAAATAATTTTAACGAGAGGAGAAATTATTATGGGGTCTTTTACACCTTCTTTCAAAAGCATTTTTTCGAAAATTTTTGATTGCTTAATGGGCCTGGTAAGTAATATTGATCTACCCAAAGAAATTCTTTCCCCCTTTTTCTTTAAGAATTTGACCTGCAGTTTCTCCAATCATTTTTGAATCCGAGATAGGTCCGGACCAAACGTCTTTGTGCACTATCGAACCATCGGGCTTAAGAATTTCACCATGGAAAAATATTTCTTCTTCCCTAATTATGGCATGACCACCAATTGGAGTTCTGCACGAACCATCTAAAACAGCTAAAAACGATCTCTCTACTGTCATTTGAATTGCTGTTTTTTTATGATTTAATGGCTCAATTAAATCAAATATGGTTTTATTTCCTATTTTATTCTCTATTCCAATAACGCCTTGAGCTACGGCTGGAAGCATTTGCTTAATAGGAACTGGTTTTATCAAATCTTGCATTAAAAGTCTATTCAGTCCAGCACAGGCTAAAAATGTAGCATCGGCGACCTTCTCTTTCAACTTCCTTAATCGGGTTTGAACATTTCCACGAAATTCAATTACTTTTAGATCTGAACGAAAAGCCAAAAGTTGAGCTTTTCGCCTAAGACTAGAAGTACCTACTACTGAACCAGAAGGTAAGTCTTCTATAGTGCTATAGTCATCACTTATAAATGAATCTCTTGGGTCTTCACGTTCCAAAAAAACTGATATTTCCAAATTTTTTGGTAATTCCGTTGGCATGTCTTTCATGGAATGTACAGCAATATCTATTTGTCCAGAAAGTAACCCTTCTTCAATTTCCTTAGTAAACAAACCCTTTCCACCAATCTCAGATAATGCACGGTCCTGGATTTTATCACCCATTGTGTTTATTACACATATTTCAAAAGCATCATCACCTAAGCCATGCAACTTCATCAATCTTTCTTTGGTTTCATATGCTTGAGCCAAAGCGAGGGGTGACCCTCTAGTGCCAATTTTTAAAGGCTGATCATAAAAATTTCTTTTATTCTGTTGATTGGACATGTCGTTAATGCTAACTCCTTTTGATTAGCTTTAATAATGTCTGCGAAATATGCAAAAAGCAATGACCATTCTTGGTATTGAGAGTAGCTGCGACGATACAGCAGCTTCTGTGGTTCATTTGAGTTTGGAAACTAAAACAAAAGATTGGCAAATCAGTAGCAGAATTTCATCTGCAAAAATTCTGTCTTCAGAAATATTTTCACAAAGCAGTCTTCATGAAAATTACGGCGGCGTTGTTCCTGAAATAGCAGCTAGAGCGCATGCAGAAAATTTAGATATTTGCGTATCATTGTCTCTTAAAAATGCTGAATTAAATGCCAGTGAAATTGACTTAATCTCTGTTACTTCAGGTCCAGGTTTAATTGGTGGATTGATTTCCGGTACTATGTTTGCAAAAGGCCTTTCTAAATCTTTAGGAAAGCCGATAATTGGCGTTAATCATTTAGCAGGCCATGCATTAAGTCCCCGGCTTTCAGAATTTTCTCTAGGGAACCCTGCCTTGGAGTTTCCATATCTTGTACTTTTAGCTTCTGGCGGTCATTGCCAATTTTTAGAGGTAATGAGCCCTTCTAAATTTCGACGACTTGGTGGAACGATTGATGATTCTCCAGGGGAAGCATTTGATAAACTCGCTAAGCTTCTTGGCCTTGGTTATCCAGGAGGCCCATTAATCGAAAATTGTGCAAAAAAGGGAAAAATAAATCGATTTAATCTTCCTAAACCTCTTTTTAAAGCACTAACTTGCAATATGTCATTTTCGGGCTTAAAAGCTGCTGCAGCAAGAGAAATAGAGAAAAACTTTCAATATTCCAGTGAAGAAAAAGCTGTTTTTATTAATGATATGTCAGCTGATTTCCAAAAAACTATTTCAGATATCTTTGCGGAAAAGTCAAAAATTGCTATGACTTCTTTTAGGGAGAAGTATTATAAAAATCTAACTGGCTTAAAATTTTGTGTGTGTGGAGGGGTCGCTGCAAATCAGAGTATCCGACAATGTTTAGAAAACACGTCAAAGAAACTAGGTTTTGAATTCTTTGCTCCCCCTATTGAACTTTGCACAGACAATGGGGCTATGATTGCTAGTGCAGGAGCTGAAATTTTTTTAGAACGTGGGTGCATTGAAAGAGAATTAGAGATCCGATCAAGATGGCCTTTAGATACCGAATCCGCCCCTCTAATAGGCTCCGGAAAAAGGGGGGCTAAATCTTGAAAATTTTAGTTATTGGAGCAGGGGCATTTGGAACTGCTTTAGCTAATACATTAGCTAAAGAAAATAAGGATGTTACGCTTTGGGTCCCAAACAAAAATCAGCGGAAGGAGATAGGTAGCAAACACGTTAATAATAAGTATTTACCAGGCATAAAGCTCTCAGAGCGCCTAATTACGACGGAAAACCTTAAATCTGTTTCAAAATTTGCAGATATAATCCTACTTAGTATACCTGCACAAAAAACGAGAGTTTTTTTAAGCGAAAATAAAGATGCATTCTCAGAAAAAACCACCTTTGTTTTGTGCGGAAAGGGTATCGATGCTAAGAATTTACAACTTCAATCGGACCTTTTGCTATCTGTTTTGCCGCAGCAAGATTTTGCTGTTCTGAGTGGTCCTGGCTTTGCTACTGAAATTGCTGAAGGTCTGCCCACTGCACTAATAGTTGCACATTCAAAAATTGAAACTGCAAAAATACTTCAAAAAAACCTTTCTACCCTGACACTTAGGCTTTATGCCAGTAACGATCCCTATGGTGTTCAACTAGGTGGTTCGCTAAAAAATATAATCGCCATTGCATGTGGT
Source organism: Paracoccaceae bacterium (assembly GCA_002725175.2). Classification (GTDB taxonomy): domain Bacteria; phylum Pseudomonadota; class Alphaproteobacteria; order Rhodobacterales; family Rhodobacteraceae; genus CACKLF01. The sequence continues at coordinate 10,626 of PBQX02000114.1, read as the reverse complement.
ATTTCAGAAGGTCTGGGGCTAGGAGAAAGTGCTAGAACATCCTTGATGATAAGGGGATTTTCTGAAATATGTAACTTTGCTGTAAAGCTAGGGGCTCAGAAAAAAACTTTTTTTGGTTTGTCCGGTTTTGGGGACTTGTCTTTAACCTGCAACTCTACAAAATCGAGGAATTTTTTGCTGGGAAAAAGTATCGTTCAGAAAAATATTTCTGAAAAATTTAATCTTAACAGCAAGACTATAGAGGGAGTAAGAACAGCTGAAGCTGTATTGAAACTCTCCAAAAAATTAAAAGTAGAAATGCCTATTGTCGAAGCCATATCACAAATTATTAAAGGTAAAATCGAACCAAATGATGCTGTTCAGCTTCTTTTATCAAGACCTTTAAAAATAGAATGAATTAATATCTATAGTGATCTGGCTTAAAGGGTCCTGATTTATCCACCCCAATATAGTCAGCTTGATCCTTTTCTAGGTCCGTAAGTCTTACACCTATTTTGTTAAGATGTAACATTGCAACTTTTTCATCTAGCTTTTTTGGCAAAACATAAACTTCATTCTTATATTCTTCTGAATTCGTCCAAAGTTCTAATTGAGCCAAAACCTGATTAGTAAAGCTTGCCGACATTACAAAACTTGGGTGACCTGTTGCATTACCTAAATTTAGAAGGCGTCCTTCTGAAAGTAATATAATATTATTCCCTGAAGGCATTTCTATCATGTCCACCTGATCCTTAATATTTGTCCATTTATGATTTTTCAGCCCGGCTATCTGAATTTCATTATCAAAATGTCCAATATTGCCAACAATAGCCATGTTTTTCATCTTCCGCATATGGTCAACTTTTATGACATCTTTATTTCCAGTTGCAGTAATGAAAACGTCGGCGGTCTCCAGCGCATCCTCAAGTTTGATAACTTCAAAGCCATCCATAGCAGCTTGAAGTGCACAAATAGGGTCAACTTCTGTAACTTTTACCCTGGCGCCAGACCCTCTTAAACTTGCCGCAGATCCCTTTCCAACATCTCCATATCCACATACTACAGCTGTCTTCCCTGCTAGCATTGTGTCAGTGGCTCTTCTTATTCCATCAACCAAAGATTCCTTACAGCCATATTTATTATCAAATTTTGATTTTGTAACACTGTCATTTACATTTATAGCAGGAAACGGAAGTTCTCCTTTTTCCATCAACTGGTATAAGCGGTGTACACCTGTTGTTGTCTCCTCCGAAACACCCAAAATTTCATCCCTTTGCTTTCCAAACCAACCGGGGTTTTCTTTCATTCTCTTTCGAATTTGAGCAAAAAGAGCAACTTCCTCTTCAGAAGATGGGTTTTCTAAGAATTCCGTGTCACCACCCTCAGCTTTAGCACCTAAAAGAATATACATGGTGGCATCCCCACCATCATCTAAAATTAGATTGCAGGTTCCTGTTTTAAAATTAAATATTTTATCAGCATAATCCCAATATTCATCAAGGCTTTCGCCTTTTATTGCAAAAACAGGGGTTCCAGTTTCCGCAATGGCAGCGGCAGCATGGTCTTGCGTAGAAAAAATATTACATGAGGCCCACCTCACATCAGCTCCAAGATGAACAAGCGTTTCTATAAGAACGGCTGTTTGAATTGTCATGTGTAGGGATCCAGAAATCCTTGCACCCCTTAACGGTTTTTCCGCACCAAATTCTTCTCTTAGTGCCATTAAGCCCGGCATTTCTGTTTCTGCTATTAATATCTCTTTTCGTCCAAAAGCACTTAAATTAATATCCTTGACAATGTAATCATTACTCATAGAAACTTTCCTCATAATAAAAATTTCTTTTTAGATAGTGTATATTTTGAGTAATATCAAAGAAAATATTAATCGAGCTTGGCAGAGAATGTTATCGGGGAGAAGATTGGATTTATTGAATCCTTCACCTTTAGATATTGAGGCTGAGGATATTGCTCATGGCTTGTCATTTTTAGCTAGATGGAATGGGCAAACATTTGGAGAATTTCCTCTATCTGTTGCTTATCACTCTTTATTGGTTCAGGAACTATTTTCGAGAGAAATTAAAAATGCGGCGTGGCAGTTGGTAGCTCTTCTTCATGATGCCCCGGAATATGTTATAGGAGACATGATATCTCCAGTTAAAAATAAAATAGGGCCAGAATATGAGAAGTTAGAAATCGAAATTCTTAGGGCAGTTCATATTAAATTTGGTTTACCCACCACCGTTCCAAAAAGCATTAAATCAAAAATAAAAAATGCCGATAAATCCGCTGCATGGATTGAGGCAACACAAATGGCTGGCTTTACTGAAAAGGAAGCCGACAAAATTTTTGGCTCCCAGAAAGATGACTTTGTTAAAAAATATAAATTTATACCAATGTCACCATTTAAAACGAGAGAAGCTTTTATATCACGTCTTAATAAATTATTAGAAAAAATAAATTAATGGTTGAATTTACCTTAGACTACCCTCATGTATCTTACTTGAGCTGATAAATGGAGAAACAATGCCTGAGATAGACGTTATTGGAACCAGTAATAATAATTTAATATCAGATGCTTCCGACCAAACATTTATGGCAGAAGTTGTAGAGGCATCTCAAAATTTACCCGTTATAGTTGATTTTTGGGCTCCTTGGTGTGGTCCATGTAAGACGCTTGGACCAATTTTGGAGAGCGAAGTTAAAGCACGAAACGGCAAAGTTAAACTAGTTAAGGTAAACATAGATGAAAATCAGGGCATAGCCTCTCAACTTAGAGTTCAATCTATTCCAGCTGTTTTCGCATTCTCTGCTGGTCAGCCTGTAGATGGGTTTATGGGAGCACAAACAGCATCCTCAGTTAAGGAATTCTTTGAAAAAATTCAGAAGAAGTTTGGTTCCAATGATGAAGAGGAAAAAAATCTAATAGAGCAAGGAGAAATGCATCTGGAGGAAGGCCTTATAGAAGAAGCAATGAAGGCCTTTAAAACTGCTGCGGAAAAAGATCAAACCAATCCTCTAGCACACAGTGGAATAATTTCTTGTTATCTAAAAATGTCCAATGTTACGGAAGCTAAGATTTACCTTGAAAATTTAAATGACGAAATGCGAAAAAAACCTGAAATTTTAAAGATGGTTGCGAAAATTGAATTGCTTGAAAAATCAGAGGATCTAGAGGAAGTTTCTGTATTAAAAAAGCGCCTAGACAGCAATCCAAAGGACCTTAAAAACAAATTTGAACTTGCTATTGCCTTAAATGCAAACTCGCAACCAGAAGAATCAATTCTACTGCTATTGGAAATTTACAAGGAAGATAGAGATTGGAACAATGGGGCTGCAAAAAACCAGCTTACTAAAATATTTGAATCTTTAGGACCAGAAAACAGTTTTTCTATTAGCGGTAGACGGAAGCTTTCTTCCCTGATGTTCTCTTAATTTTACTATGTAATGGTAATGAGTTTTAGTCCTGAAAATATTCCTCTTTTTCCCTTAACTGGGGCATTACTTTTACCTAGATCCAGACTTCCTTTAAATATCTTTGAGCCTAAATATCTTGAAATGATCAAAGATTCTTTAAAATCCGATCATCGACTTATAGGTATGATCCAACCCCTGGAAAATCAAGAAAGAAACTCAAGCTTTAAAGATATTGAAAAGTTTTACAAAATTGGATGCGCAGGAAAAATTACTTCGTATGATGAATTAGATGATGGGCGCTACATGATTACACTAACAGGATTTAGCCGATTTTTTCTTATTGACTTGAAACAAAATCAATCATCATATTTGCTGGCAAAAATTGATTGGTCAGATTTTTCAATTGATTTAGGAAATAACCCAGCAAAAGAAATGTCTGGTACTGATCCGTTTTTTAGTATTATTGCAGATTATTTTTCTTCAAATAAAATTTCTGCAGACTGGAGTAATTTGAAAAAAGCAGATCAAGAAACTTTGATTAATTCACTTTCAATTTTGTGCCCTTTTGAAAGTTATGAAAAGCAAGCTCTATTAGAAGCCTATAGTTTAGATGATCGGAAAAAGGTTTTGACTACCTTAATGGAAATCTCGTCTCAAAAACAAGGAAATGATATAATTCAATAGTTAAAAAGTAAGGGATTAAAATGGACAAAGAGTTTAATTATGATTTGCTTAAAATATTGGTTTGCCCGAAAACGAGAACAAGGCTCCGTTATGATTCTGAAAAGCATGAATTAATTTCAGATAAAGCTGGCTTGGCCTTTAGAATTAAAGATGGTGTTCCAATTATGTTATTAGAGGAAGCTAGAGAAATTAGTTCCTAATGTGAAAAATATCTAATCCCGGTAAAAAGCATAGAAATATTGTTTTTATTGGCCTCTCTTATTATATCTTCATCATTTATAGAACCGCCGGGCTGAATAATTGCCTTCACGCCAGCGTTGCATAATTCAATCACTCCGTCTGAGAAAGGAAAAAATGCGTCCGAGGCCGCTACAGCACCTATCATATTATTTTCCATATTATTAGCGAAATTTTCTGATTTTATAACGGCCATCTTAACACTATCAAGCCTACTAGTCTGGCCGCCCCCTATCCCAATTGTTTGACCGTCTTTCACAATGATTATGGCATTAGAGTGTACATGTTTGATTATTTTCCAAGCAAAAATCATATCATTTAATTCTTTTTCGTTTGGCTCTAGATTTGTTACATTTTTAATCTTTTTTCTATCGAAAATAATACGATTTTCTTCCTGCAAAAGAATACCGCCGGATATTTCCTTTGTAACCTTTGTAGAACTCTTATGATCTAATAAGCCAAACGTTTCTAAGAGGCGCACATTTTTTTTCTCTTTGAAAATGTCTTTTGCTTCTTTTGATATTTTTGGTGCTATTATAACTTCAGTAAAAGTTTTTTTAATCTCACTCGCTGTAATGGCATCAAGAGTAGAATTTACAGCAACAATTCCACCAAAAGCTGAGGTAGGATCACAGCTGTTTGCTTTTAAATATGCTTGATGAAGTGTTTTCGCCTTAGCAACACCGCAAGGATTTTTGTGCTTGACTATTACACAAGCAAATTCCTTTTTATCATTAAACTCCGAAATAATCTTAAAGGCACTATCAGCATCGATATAGTTATTGTAAGACAGCTCCTTTCCCTGAACTTTTTTTGAGGTTGCGATATTTGGCCCTTCTCTATCATATATCAAAAGTTCGGCTTCTTGATGTGGATTCTCCCCATACCGAAGTTTTATTTCTTTTTTTATGCCTGATCTTATCCCCGCAATCCCTATGGAACCACATTTTAACCAATTTTGAATATCAAAATCATAATTTGAAACAGTCAAAAATGCCTTAATGGCCATTCTCTTACAGAAAGATGTTGAAATTTTTCCATCATTATTTTTTAACTCTTTTATTAGATCATTATAATCATCTGGGTCAACAATCACACAAACGTTCTCATGGTTTTTTGCTGCTGCCCTTATAAGGGCCGGGCCTCCAATATCTATTTCTTCTATACAGTCCGAATAATTCTTTCCTGAAAGTACCGCTTTTCTAAACGGGTATAAATTGACTACAACGAGATCTATCTCACTAATGGCATAATCACGTAATTCTTGTAAATCCTCTGGTTTATTTCTTCGAAAAAGTATTCCTCCATGTATCCTTGGATGAAGAGTTTTTACTCTTCCATCCATCATTTCTGGGAAACCAGTTACCTCCGAAACGTCATTAATAGGAAATTCTCTGTCTCTTAAGAACGAAGCTGTACCCCCTGTCGAGACTATTTCCACCCCACATGACACTAAATATTTCGCCAAAATATTTAAATTCTTCTTATCAGAAACAGAAATTAATGCCCTGGTCAATTTTGTAAGCTTGGAATTTTTTAAATTTTTTTTATCCAATATTTTCCAATCCTATGTCTCTTAAATTTCCTGATCTAGAGGTTTGGTTTTGAAATTTCCATTCTACAAGCTCCCTATATTTTTTTTTATTTGAAGACACAACAATTTGTTTTGATTCTCTAACATTAATATCTCCTCGGCCAAAATATGCACTTTCAGCCAAAGATAAATCTCCACCTTTATGAGTAAAAAGCCATGTCTCCCCGTTCTTAAGCTTAAGAATTACAGATTTGTTTGTTTCCAAATGCCATGCTTCAACATCAGGATGTAAATGAAAATATAGCCTATAAGGAGTCTTTTTATTTTTAAAGCCAGAATAAATTAATTCATCCGATCCAGACAAATTTTGACCATCGAACGTTAGTTTAAACTGCCTTTTGTGTATAATACCAAATCTTGATTCATAACAGTTATGCTCCGAGATTAAAGTTTTTTCCTTTTGGTTTTCTTCCATTAAAACCTTTGTTGCCTTCTGGCTTCTCCTAAACATTTTGTCTTCAGGACGAAGACTTCTAGGCCAAACTGGTATAAATTGAGCTTGGGATTGATCAGCTAGTTCCAAAGTTGAATGAGCATAAGTAGACCTATTTTGCCTTTCAATATAAGAGTCGTGTCTATGCCCAGAGCCACAGTTCACTATTATTTTTCGTAAGCCCGATGCAAATTCAAATGACAACAATCCTGCATGTGCTGTCCCTCTTCTATCATACTTGGGTGGTTCGCTTACATCTGCAATAATTGTTACATTTTTTGCCCTTAACTTACAAAAGCCCATATATATGCCATCTCTAATAACCTCCTTAGGATATTCTACTGATGATAACACATTTAAATAAGGTTCCGACCCCCCGTCAGAACCCATTGCTGCAACCAATCTCCCATTCTCAAACCTTACTGCTTTTAGTGTTTTAGCAGCACGCATAACTGAAACGTCAATGAAGGACCCTTCTGCCGCACCATAAACTTTCAATTGTCTGCCATAGTTTCGTAATTTCTCTAAATAAACTAAAAATTCCAAAAGTTCTTCGGGATTTCTCGAATCTATCTCTCCGTGCTTGTTTATTAATCTTTTTGATTCACGACCAATTCCTTGGATAAATTGACCTAAAATTTTGGTTTCTGCCCCTCGAAAGTATTCACAATAAAAAATAGCCATCTTTATAAAAAATTGGTCCTTACTTGAAAAGCTTATGGGTTTTACAATTCTNATGAGGTATAATGTCCTGCTTAAAATCGTCCTAACTTTTTCATTCAGAAAATTATAAGGCTCCTCTCCTCCAAAGGGAGGTTTTTCAAAAAGGTCTGTGTTTTCCACTAAAGAAATAGCCCTTTTTGATGCTACTTCAATACTCCAACCTGGACCCTTTCCACTGCCATATCTTGCTACCCACTCTAAGATCCAAGAGATTGCTATTTTTCTTGATATTGTTGAGTTTATTGATCTTAAATCATACAGCCAATCAAAACTATGGATTGATTTTTCAGAATGAATTGGCAATCCTCCCAAATCCCATAATTGGATTATGTTTGTTGCTTTTGCAAAACTATCTTTCGTGTCAATTTCATATATATAATCAGGAAGATATATTTTTGCTCCATCGATAATCACTACATTCTGTAGTAACATTTTACCGGAAGTTGTGTTTCCAAGATTTAAAAAATTTAATTTTTTAANTTTTTTAACCTTAAAAGATTTAAAAAAAAATGTAGAAAGATAAATTGTCTTTATTAGTAACACAGAAAAGTTTGATACAAACCTAACNAAATTTATGTAAAAACGAATGCGCATTTTTTCTTTTAATTTTTATCCTAGGCTTTTTGTTTTTTTAATATAGNAATATAGAATCCATCGACACCGCCAATATCAATTAGGTAGTTAGGGTTTAATCTTATTCCACCCAAACAATCTGTCAAAGATTGCTTTAAGCCTAAATCATTATGATTTAGTTTCTCAACACTATAGTTTTTATTACTCCCTAAAAAAACAGAAATTATTCTCTCTCCTTCCTCAGGAGAAATTGAGCATGTTGAAAATACTAGATTTCCACCTGGCTTTACCCAATTNCTCACATGGTTTAAAAGCCTTTTTTGAACTTCAGAGAAAGTCTTTATCCTTGAAATTGGGTCTAGATATTCNATCTCTGGGTTTTTTCTTAATGTTCCAGTGGAAGAACAAGGGGCATCCAATAAAACAACATCATAAGGTATTTTTGGGGTAAAATCCAAAATATCCGAGATAATTATTTTTGAGTTTAATTTTGTACGTTCTAAATTCTGTTTTAAAGTTTCCACTCTCCTTTTGGACCGATCTATAGATGTTGTNCTAGCGCCACCACTAANAAGTTGCATTGTTTTGCCACCAGGAGCTGCACAACAATCTATAACTTGTAGATTTTCTATATTCCCCAACAAAAGCACCGGCAGAGAGGCAGAAAAATTTTGGACCCACCATGCTCCTTCTTTATAGCCTGGCATTTCTGAAACTTTTCCTATTTTCTGTAACCTTAAGGTGTTNGAATTTCCTATCCTCTTTCCGCNNAGGAGTTTCTCCCATTTTTTCAGTTCACTTTNGTTTTTCACAGTCACATCAGTAATTGGCTCATTTCTAAATGCCTGCCATATTTTTTTCTGAATCTCTCTTCCATAAANTTTGATGCAATAATCAACCAATTCTGTTTTGTTTTCCAGATTGTGGTCAAAATTTGATGGATTTATTTTTGAAAGATCTTTTTTTGAAAACGAGCGAAGCACTGCATTAATAAATGCAACAGAATATTTATCTTTCATTTTAATTTTCGCCAATTTCACTGCATTATCAACAGAGGCGTGTGGTGGAATGTTTTCNATTAAAATTTCTAATGTTGCTATCCGTAAAATATTTAGCAAGACCTTACTTGGCCTTTTCTTTACTAGCAAAGATATTTGATGGTCTATGATTGGCAAATTTTTTATGACTGACTTTGCCAACCTATTAGCATGCGCCAACTTTTCTGGNCTAACTTTAGATANATTAATTTCATTTTTTAAAAAAAAATCNGAANACATTTTATTTTCAATAAATAGATGNTTTAGAATTTCGAGAGCTATAAACCGATCTAATATTTCTTGTTTTTTTGCTACTTGAATTAAATTTGTAAAATAAAATTTCTTATTATTATTCATAGTTTTAATTGTTTATGTTATGATGTTTCCAAATTGTACTTATATGATATTTGGAAACTCTAGTGAAACAAAATAAGGNCTTAGATAAGAGGAAAATTGCNGAAAGAGCTCTTAAGGAAGCCGAACTTCGAANAAAAACCNACAAATTTCCGACAATGCCTAAGGANTACGGCGGAAGAGNTGGGTTAGAGCCAACCCGCTATAAAGATTGGGAAGTAAAGGGAATTNTAAGTGATTTCTAATCTTTTTTTACTTGATAAAAAGAATTTTTATTATATGTTAGGTTCTACAACTTAACANTTATGATGCGGGCTTNAGGCCCGTTTTTTTTATGATTGATCTTATAGCAAAAAATAAAATTGAAAAAAAGATCCTCACCGCACTTGAGGGCTCTGTGAAAACAATGGGCTTTGATATNATCAAAATAAGGTATGTGGAAGATGAAGATTCATTGCTACAAATTTTTATAGATAACGAAAATAGTACTGTGAGTATCGATGACTGTGGAAAGGTTTCAAAAAAGGTTTCTTTATTANTAGGCATAGAAAGTCCTATTGANACAGATTATAGGCTTGAAATATCATCACCAGGAATAGAAAGACCTCTTACTAAGCTGTCTCACCTGNAAGAATTTATTGGTCACAAAATATATGTTAAGACGCAAAAAAAGTTTCACAACAGAGATAAATTCAAGTGTAAACTGCTAGGCTTTAGCGAAAGTGAAATTTTTATTGANGANAAANATGTTCAAAGNAATTTCAGTTTCGGTGACATAATAGACATAGANCTTCGTCCAGAAATTTAGTTCTTTATTAATTTTACTAGAGGAAAAAATGCAAACTACATCAGCAAACAAACTAGAATTACTACAAATAGCAGAATCGGTTGCCAGAGAAAAACTNATAGATCCAGAGCTAGTTATAGAAGCCATGGAAGAAAGTTTAGCAAAGGCAGCNAANTCTAGGTATGGAGCAGAATACGATATTCGAGCTAAAATTGACACTACCTCCGGGGAACTAAAGATGGAACGGTATAGAAAAATCGTCGATTTAGTTGAAAATCATTTCATAGAAATTACTTTGGAAGACGCTACAAAAATTCGTACTGATTCAGTAATTGGGGAAGATATTGTTGATAATCTCCCACCATTAGATTTTGGNAGAATAGCAGCACAGTCAGCAAAGCAAGTCATCACTCAAAAAGTTCGTGAAGCAGAAAGGGCNAGGCAATACGAGGAATTCAAAGANAGGGTAGGCGAAATAATTAATGGACAGGTCCGTAGGGTTGAGTATGGAAATGTTATAGTAGATCTNGGTAGAGGAGAGGCNATTTTAAAAAGAGACCAACTTATAAATAGAGAACCTTTAAGAATAAATGACAGAGTTAGAGCTATAATTAAAGAAGTACGGGAAGAGACCCGAGGTCCACAAATATTTCTTTCCCGAACGGCTCCAGAATTTTTATCTGAACTGTTTAAGATGGAAGTTCCAGAAATCTATGATGGAATAATTGAAATTAGAACTGTGGCCAGAGATCCTGGAAGTAGGGCTAAGATTGGAGTAATATCCCATGACACATCAATAGATCCTGTTGGC